>JALZLU010000329.1 GCA_030858685.1 Chloroflexota bacterium
CACCCAAACCGCGGTTCGGCTTAACCGCGGTTCGGCGACTGCGGGACCCTGGATCCCACGTACCAGGACCGGAAAATGGGATGTTGCGGTGCACGGGGCAGAGCCCGTCTCCTTCACTCCGCGCCACATGGCTGTGAAGATGCAGGCGAGGCGAGGCGCTCCGTTCAGGAAATGGATCGTTTTTCTCTCGATGTCTCTTATCCCGGCTTATTCACCCCGAATGAGGTCGGGGTGCCATAGAACGGAAAAACCCATGTCGCATCATCTTGGGCCGTAGTAAGATGGGAGCTGCGAAGCAACCATCCGTCCACGAGACCTCGAATCCACGACATGGGTGAACAACAAGGTACACTCTTTTCTCCGGAATACAACCGGTCGATCCAGGTGGAGGCGCGGCCCGAGAAGCTGACCTGTGATGCGGGCGCGCTGCTGATGCGTGAGGTGATGGAGCGGCTGGGGTATGGCCGGCTGTTCGAGAAGCACTTGACGGACCCTCGCAACCCCGGCCAGGTGACGCATCCGCAGGCGGAGCTGCTGCGGACCGCGCTCCTGCTGCTGGTCCAGGGGTGGAGCGACCAATCCGACGTTGGGTTGCTGCGGTTCGACCCGGCGCTCCGGCTGGCGGTTTCCAGCCGCCGGGGCGAGAGGCCGCTGCGCGGGGCGGCCGGCCGTGAGCCGGAGGGGCTGTGCTCACAGGCCACGCTCAGCCGCCTGCACCAGGATCTGGGCCTGGCGCGGAACCTGGCCGGGTTGCTGGCAGTGCTGCTGGACGCGGCGGAGCGTCGTACGGGTCTGCGGCCGGGAGAGCGGCACCGGGAGGTCACGCTCGACCTGGACTCGCTGCCGTACGAGGTCTTCGGCCATCAGCCGGGTAGCGCGTGGAACGGCCACTACCGGATGAGCTGCTACCATCCGGTGGTAGTGCGCTCGGAGTGGGGGGACTACCTGGCCGCGAAGCTGCGGCCAGGCAACGTGCACACGGCCGATGGCGGGCTCGCGTTCGTACTCCCCGTGCTGCGCCGGGCCCAGGCATGGGCGGAGGCGGTGTGGCTTCGGATCGATGCGGGGTTCCCGGAGCCGGCGCTGCTGGAGACGCTCGAGGAGGAAGGCTTTCTCTACGTGGCGCGGCTGAAGACCAACGCCGTGCTGGAGCGCTTGGCGGCTCCACATCTGGCCAGCCTCTCTGCAGCCGCGCCGGGAGAGGGCGGGGTGCGCACGCGGGAACTCCTGTACCGGGCCGGAAGCTGGGCGCATGCGCGGCGCGTGGTGCTCGTGATGGTGGAGCGTGCCGACGCGCAGGGAGAGCTCTTCACCGACCACTTCTTCCTGCTGAGCAATGCGTCCGCGGCGATCACGGGCGCGGCTCTGCTGGAGCGGTACCGCCAGCGGGGCACGGCCGAGAAGGACTTCGGGGACTGGAAGCAGGCGCTGGACGTCTCGCTCTCGTCGACGCCGCGGCCCAAGACCCACTATCGAGGCCGGGTGGTCGATGGGCCGTACACGGAGCCCGACAGCTTCGCCGCCAACGAAGCGCGCCTGCTGCTGAGCCTCATCGCGGCCAACCTGCTCCATGCCGGAACGTGCCTGCTGGAGCGGGAGGGCACCGCACGCATGAGCCGCGAGCGCTTCCGCCAGCTCCTCCTGAAGACCGCGGCACGTGTGACGGGAGGCTCGCGCAGGGTCACCTTCGTGATCGAAGCAGCCCGAGCCGCGCTCTGGCGCCGCTTCGTGGCAGGCCTCGACTGCCTGTACCCGGCGCGCGGCTCACCCGCACTCCAGGCCCTGCCCACGCCAGCGTAGACCCCCAGGGCGGGGAAGTCAGAGCGCACCTGCCGCCCTCGGCGAGAGCTTGGGGGTAGGGGGCCTGTGCCACCGAATCACTCCTCACCCCCGCGAGCCGCCCCGAATCACCCTGCAATGCTGCTCTCGGCAATACTGCCGGTGACGTGAATAACCGAGGGTGGATGGAGCGGCGCTACCTCGCGATGCCCGACGCGCCGCAGTCCGAACCCGAGCTCAGGAAGAGCGCCTGAGCTTCGGCGGGGCCGGAGGAGAAACTACAGAAAATTCTGCACTTGACCCTGAGCCATCTCGGCTGCTGTGATTCCTGTCAGCCGCTTTCGGCCCAAGTCAATCAACTTTGGAACGAAGTCAGCCCAAAGCTTCTGTC
>JALZLU010000332.1 GCA_030858685.1 Chloroflexota bacterium
AGCGCCAACAGTGTAGATAGCGGTGGGCGTAGGGCACCAAGTGTTAGAAGAAGCCCTTCTCCTGAAGGTCCTCGATGATGCGTGCGGCCGAGCCCTGCGCGTCCAGGCCGCTCAACCAGCCGAAGCCATCGAGGTAGTGCCCCGCCTCGTCGAGCGGCGCCACGACCGGCAGAGCCAGCGCACGCCCCAACTGGAAGTCCTCCGCGCCACAACCGGGCGCGATGTGGACGATGCCGGTCCCCTCCTCTTCACCCACCTCGCTCCAGGGGATGACGCGGTGTTCGTAGGCCGGCTCCAAGGGCGGCGCATCGGCCGATATCGGTAGGGGCATGACGCCAGGCCCCGACGCGGGCGTCTCTCCGTCCTCGCGCGAGAAGGCCTGCTGGACGGCCGGCAGCTCGTCGTACGGCCCGTGATAGCGCCAACCGACGAGCTCACGCCCGGCGCGCTCCTCCAACACCTCGAACGGCCCGCGAAGGGCGGTCCTGAGCGTGCCCTTGCCCACCCAATAGCGATCCTTGCCCTGCCGCACGAGCGTGTACGTCAGATCCTCACCGACGGCCGCGGCCACGTTGGAGGTCAGCGTCCAGGGCGTGGTGGTCCAGACCAGCAGCCATTCGCCTGGCCGGTCGACCAGCGGGAAGCGGACCGTCAAACCGGGATCCTCGCGGTCCCGGTAGCCCTCGTTCACCTCTGTCTGGCTCATGCCGGTCCCGCAGCGGGCGCACCAGGGCATCGAGTCGTGGCCCTTGTAGAGCCAGCCGCGTCGATGGACCTCCGCCAGAAAGGCCCAGATGAGGTCGTTGTTCTCGTTGGAGAAGGTGAAGTACGAGCCGGCCAGCTCGAGCATGCCTAGTCGGCCCACGACCATCTCGACCGTATCGGTGACCGGACCAGCGTGTCCCTCCACGGTGATCACCTGTCCCGGATCGCTGGCCAGCAGGTCGCGCAGGCGCCGCAGTTCTGCCGGGTCGTTCCAGTCGGCCCACATGCCCAGTCGGATCGACTGTTCGGTCTGGATGGCGGCGTAGGTCAGAACCCGTTGCTTGCACTGGGACACGAAGTCGGCGATGCCGTGGCGCTCGATGTCCCGCTTGGAGGTGTAGCCCAGGTCTCGCTCGACATTGACTTCCACCCAGAGCCCCTGGCAATCGAAGCCGTTCTGCCAGCGCTGATCCTCCCCGAGCATCGCGTGGAAGCGCTGGAAGAGGTCCTTGTAGGTGCGGCCCCAGGCGTGGTGGACGCCCATAGGGTTATTGGCCGTGATAGGCCCATCGAGGAAGGACCAGGTCGGTCCGCCGGCGTTCTGCGCACGCAGGCGCACGAAGGTACTCCGCGTCCGCCACAGATCGAGGATGCGATGTTCCTGGGCGGGGAAGTCGGGCTGCGACGGGAGGTGACGGAATGCGGGGTCCGACATGGGCACTGAAGGATAGCCGACGGCCTCCCTGCCGAGCCGGTTCAGCCCGTGCTCTGGAGGCCTGCCGCGATGCCGTGGACCGTGAGCTGCACAAGCCGCAGGACTCGGGCGCGCTCGGGATGGTCAGAGGGCATGGCGCGCAGTCGGGCGAGCAGCCGCACCTGCAGCTCCGAAAGCGAGTCGACGTACGGGTTGCGAAGGGCGATCGCTCGCTGGTAGACGGGCAAGCCATCGAGCAGCCGGTCGTGGCCCGTGATCCGAAGCAGCAGTGCCACCGTTCGCTGGTGCTCGCTCTCGATGGCGTGCCAGCGGCGCGCGTGCTCGGCACCCCGGGCCAGCCCGGCGTAGAGCGTCGCCACTCCCATGTCCGCCCTGGCCAGACTCATCTCAGCGTTGTCCAGGATGCTGGTGAGGACCGGCCATGAGCGGTACAGCCCGCGGAGCTCTTCCAGCCCTTCCTCGCCGTGTGCCGCGCCATACGTCTCCAGCGCCGTACCGAGTCCGTACCATCCCGGTAGGTCGATGCGAGACTGGGACCAGGCGAACGTCCAGGGGATGGCGCGGAGGGCATCGATCGACGGCACGTCAGCCTTGGCGCCCATCGCACCGCGCGCTGCCGGCCGCGAGCCGAGTCGCAGGCCAGCGAGCTCGACGATGGCCGTGATGTCCCGAAAGAACGAGGCGAAGCCCGGGTCGTCGTGGACGAGCGCCCGATAGGCCCGGCTCGATCGGTCGGCGAGCTCGGCAAGGATCGGTCCACCGACGGCGGCCCCCGCCGTGAGCACCTCATCGTGCTCCACCGTCGAGGCCATCAGGATCGCGGCGCTGAGTTGCTCGAGCTGCCGCACCGCGATCGACGGGTTGGCATAGTGCGCGGCGATCACTTCCCCTTGTTCCGTGAGCCGGAGACGACCGTCGATGGAGCCCGGAGCCTGACCCATGATGGCCCGGTTCGCGGGTCCGCCGCCACGACCGATGGCCCCACCGCGTCCGTGGAAGAGCGTCAGCGCCACGTCGTGTCTACGCGCCGCCGCGACCAGATCCGCCTGAGCTCCGTAGAGGAGCCAGGCGCTGGCCAGGAAGCCCGACTCCTTGTTGGTGTCCGAGTATCCCAGCATCACCTCCTGGCGATCTCCGCGGGCGGCCAGATGGGCGCGGTACGGCCGATCGCTCAAGAGCGCATCCAGGGTCGTGCCAGCTTTTCGTAGTGCGGCGAAGGACTCGAAGAGCGGCACGACGTCGATCGTGGGCGACCCGCCTCGACCACCTCCGGCGTGCCGCGCGATCTCGAGGACATCGGTCACGTCGCGCGGTTCAGCGGCGAACGAGACCACGTAGCGCCTGCAGGCCTCCTCCCCGAAGCGCGCCTGGGCTGCGGCGATGCTCCGAAAGGTGGCCAGGACCTCGGTCACGGTGACACCGCTCGAGACCTTGGTCGCCATGGGCGCCCCCACTCGGATCGCGTCGAGGACGGCGCGGTGGACTGCCGCGTGCTGCCGGATCTCGAGCGAGGCGAGATGGAACCCGAACGTGCCGAGCTGCCAGCGCATGTCCTGGACCTCCCCCCAGGCGACCCGTTGCAGGCCATCAGCGACCAGCGCTGCCTGCAGATCGATGAGCTCGCTATCGAGCTCGCTCGCCGAGGCATAGCCGCCGGAGCGCGGTCCATCTCCTCCAGTCATCTCGGCGCGAGTCCGCCTCAGCCGCTCGGCGATGACGCCGAACCGCTGACGATACGGCTCGTGCGGAAAGCGCTGCCGAAGCATGCGGTGCGTCCCCGCCAGCGCCGTGCCGGCGCCGATCGTGCGGACGCCTCCCTCTCGGGCTCGCTCGTCAGGCACCGCCGCGGCGATGGTCTGCATCAAGCGCAGGGCCACGGCCTCGTACCCCCGCAGGACGTGATCCGCGTGGATCGTCAATGCGCGCTCGGTGATGGCAGCGGTCACCATCGGGTTGCCGTCGCGATCTCCACCGATCCAGGATCCCCAGCGGAGGTAGGGCGGAACCCTCGGCGGACGGGTCCCGATCCACCCGCCGTCCGACGATGCTGCGCTCCCAGCCGCCCCGGCCACCTCGCGTGAGTCGTGTGTCTCGGCCCCCACCTCGCGGTCGAGTGCGGCGTCGAACGCCCGGTAGAGCCGAGGAACGACCGTGAACAGGGTCGCGTCGAAGAAGGTCATCGCGCTGCGGACCTCATCGAGCGGCGCCGGCGCGACGGCACGCAGATCGGAGGTCCGCCAGAGCAGCGTGATCTCTTCCCCGAGGCGGCGCCTGACCTCGCGATCCTCGGAGGGTGTGAGCCGCGGATCGTCGAGACGCTCGAGCAGCACCGCCGTTCGACGTAACGCCACGAGGACCGTGCGACGGCGCACCTCGGTGGGGTGCGCCGTGAGCACGGGATCCACCACGAGGCGGACCATCAGCGCATCGATCGCGTCCTCCGATCGGCCAAAGCGGCGGAGGCGCTCGATGGCCTCGGACACGGAGCCTTCGGTCATCTCCCCACCGGCGCTCCGTTCGCGTTGCCGGAGGGTGCGCACACGCTGCCGTTCCTCGGCCAGATTGATGAGCCGGAAGTAGAGCGAGAACGCCTGGATGACCGCCTCGCAGTGACCCAGGTCGAGACTCGAGAATTCCTCGGCGAATCGCTGGCGCCCTTCGACATCGTTGGTCCGGCGGCGAGCGATGGCACGTGTGCGGATGCGCTCGACGCGCTCGAAGACGTCGTGGCCGGCCTGCTCGACGATCGTTTGGCCAAGCAGCGAGCCGAGTAGCCTGACCTCGAGAGCGAGCTGGTCACCTGCGCCGGCTGATCCGATGTCAGGCGACTCGCGCGGGGCAGCTGCCCCGCTCACGCGACCGACCCCGGACCGTTCCGTATCCGAGATGGGACCTGTCCGCAACCATCAGGACCGCCCAGCCTACGTACTCTCACGACATGAGTGTGGCGGCCAAGCCGGCCGCGATGTCGGGCGCAGGAGAGGATGGGACGGCATTGACGATCCAGCCGCCGCTGCGGATCCTGATCGTGGACGATGACCCGGCGATGGTCGGGGCGATCACTGCGCTCGTCGGCACGGAGGGCCATCAGGTCATCACCGCGTACGATGGGCTCGCCGCGCTCAAGCGATCTCGCGAGGAGCAGCCCGACCTCGTGATGCTGGACCTGGTGATGTCGGAGCCCGACGGGTTGACTGTCGTGGGGCTGCTCAGGGCAGCCAGCGGGGCCCCCATCATGGTCGTTTCCGGTGAGCGCGAAGAGGCGACCAAGGTCCGCGCACTCGGCCTCGGTGCCGACGACTACCTGACGAAGCCATTCGGCAAGGCAGAACTCCTCGCTCGGATCGCGGCGCTCATGCGTCGGGTCGCAAGGGGCGACGATGCGGTCGAGTCCGCAGCGAGGGGCAGGCTCCGGGCCGGCGCGCTGGTCCTCGAGCCGGGCCGTCACAGCGCCCGGGTGCGGAGCGCCCCGCTCGCACTCACCCCGACCGAGTTCCGCTTGCTCGAGGCGCTCGTCCGGGCGAGCGGCGATGTCGTCTCGCACGCGCATCTCGCGCGGGCCGGATGGCCTACGGAGACGGAGCCTGACCTGCTCTGGCTGAAGCCACATCTCGTCCGACTCCGCGCGAAGGTGGAGCGTGCCGGCGGGCCGAGCATCGTCACGTTGCGCGGTGTGGGTCATCGGATCGAGGCCGATGCAGGCGGCGCCGATCCCGAGGCTCGACCGGAGGGCGTCATGCGAGCAGCCCTCATCCCTGGAACGTAGGCAAGGTCCCAGCCGCTGGCGGCCGCGTCCGCACGTCCGCTCGTTCGGGCACGGCCTGCGCCCGGTGGTCCCCCGCCGTCACGGTGGCGGTGGCGGTGGCGGCTTGACCGACCGGTTCGACGACCCACAGGTCGGTGAGGAGCGCTATCGGCAGGAGACCCGGCGAGGCTCCGGCCAACAAGCGGCTGGCTTGGGCGGATCCAGCGGCACGATGATCGCTCAGGAGCCTGGCCACTTCCTCGACACGGGCCGGGCCGTCCGCCCGCTCGGCGGCCACGGCGGAAAGTCGCACGGCACCGACGCTTCGCGCGTCGAGCGCGCCGATGTGGTGACCCGCCGGGTCGTAGAGGTACGTTCGCCCACCGGTCATGCCGGCGCCGAGATTCGCCCCTATCGGGCCGAGCACGACGACCGTTCCGCCGGTCATATATTCGCAGCCGTGCGGCCCGATGCCCTCGACGACGGCCTCCGCGCCACTATTGCGAACAGCGAAGCGCATCCCCGCCCGACCGACCAGATGGAGCCGGCCTTCCGTCGCGCCGTACAGCACGGTGTTGCCGGCGATCGCCTCGGTAGCTGCCTGGACGCCCAGATCAGGCTCGGGCACGACCGTGATGGAACCTCCGGACAGACCCTTCCCGACGTAGTCGTTCGCCTGACCGACGAGCCGGAGCTCGAGGCCCGCGCTGGCGAACGCCCCGAACGACTGGCCGGCCGAACCACGCAGCTCAAGACGGATGGGGCCGCGCAGCTCCCCTCGCTCGAGCGCCCCGCTCAGGGCGGCGCCGAAGGAACGGTCGCTGGTCGACAGTCGGAGTCCCTCAGCGCCGACCTCACTCTCACCCCGCAGGGCCGAGACGAGAAGCGATTCAAGAGTGGAGGCGGGCGCGTGCGGGTGAGAGCGGCCGGCCGAGGCCGGCTCCGCGCGCCGCCCGGCGTCCGCGGACCAGCCTGGCGCGGCGATGACCGGGCCGAGCTC
>JALZLU010000236.1 GCA_030858685.1 Chloroflexota bacterium
TGGCCACTCGGATGCTTGGCGACCTCCGGGCTCACGGCGCCTCAGGCGCTGGCTGAGGGCCAGCCGTGGGCCCCTCCACGGTCGCCGTGCCGTCCTCGATGATCAGCCGGTCGATCCACATCGCGCGCCGTCCACCGTTCTGATAGCCGATATTCGAGACATCCCAGGCGTGATACGTCATCCACAGTTCGCCGTCCTCGCCCTCCACCACCGACTGGTGGCCTGGACCGCCGGCCGGCCGCTCCGTGGCTACGATGGGGTTTTCGTCGGCGTCTTCGTAGGGACCAAGCACGTCCTCGGAGGTGGCGTAGCCCACGGCATAGGCTGCGCTGGCGAAGTCGTTGCCGGAGTAGAACAGGTAATAGGTGCCGTCACGCGCGATGAGCGTTGGCGCCTCGATGACGTTGCGCTCCCACATCGTGTCGTTGGAGACGCCCATGTCCGTGGGCTCGCCGACCAGCTCCAGGCCGTCCGGACTCAGCTCCTGGATGTAAAAACGCGTTTCGATGGCACAGCAGTTCCCGTCGTTCTTCCAGACCAGGTACTGCGTGCCGTCCTCGTCGCGGAACCAGGTCGAGTCGATAGACCCACCCAGCTCGGACTGGCAGACGATGGGCGCCTCGCTCTCGTCCACGAAGGGGCCGGCTGGGTCGTCGGCCACGGCCACGCCGATGCATTGGCTGGGACGTCCGTCCGGCCGTTCCATCTCCAGCGCCGGCGTCGTGTAATAGAGGACGAAGCGGTCGTCGATCTGGGCCGCGGCCGGTGCCCAGGTGGCCTTGTGCGGCGCGTCGGAGAAGAGTGGCGTGAGGCCGCTCCATGAGGCGAGCTCCGGCAGCGGGTCGACCAGCACCTCCCACGCCACCAGATCCTCGGACATCGCTGCCTGGAGGTTCTTGCCGCCGCCCGTGGTGGCGTAGGCGTAGTACGTGCCGTCCACATTGATGACGTGGGGATCGGGAAAGTCAGTGTCGATGACCGGGTTCGCGAACTCGCCCTCGCCGGGCGTGGGCTCGGCCGTGGGCCCCTCAGTAGGCCCCGCCGTGGGTCCCTCGCTTGGCTCGGCAGCTGGCGTGCCGGTGGCAGCACCCGTGGGATCGCCCGTAGGCGGTGCCACCGAACTCGCCGTCGGATCGGGGGCAGGGGAGTCCCCTCCGATGCCCGGCGTCGCGCCGCCGCCACCGCAAGCCGCCACCAGGGCGGCCACCACGATAAGGGCCCACGTCCGGCGCGGCCCAGGGATCGAACGCCCGTTCAACCCTTCACGCCCGAGGAGGCGACGCTCTGGACGATGTACTTCTGCGCCACCACGTAGAGGGCGAGCACGGGCGCGGCGGCCAGGACCGAGCCGGCCATGAGCAGCGCGAATCGCGTCGAATAGGTGCCCTGCAGGTTGGATAGACCGGGCTGCAGCGTGCAACCGCCGCCCTGGCAGGTGATCAGCGGCCAGAGGTAGTCGTTCCAGTAGGCCAGGAAGGTGATGACCGCGAGGGTCGCCAAGGCCGGCGCGGCGAGGGGCAGGATCACCGAGAAGAACGTCCGGAAGCGTCCTGCCCCGTCGACGTACGCCGCCTCCTCCAGCTCCACCGGGATGCTCATGAAGAACTGGCGCATGAAGAACACACCGAAGACGCCGGCCAGCCCGGGCAGCAGGAAGGCCGGCCAGGTGTTGAGCAGGCCGAGTTGGCTGACCAGCAGGTACTGGGGCACCAGGAACATGACTCCCGGCAGGAGCAGGGTGGTGATCAGCATCGAGAAGAGCGGTCCCTTGAACCGGAAGTCGATGCGAGCGAAGGCGTAAGCCGAAATGGAGGTCAGGACGATGGTCAAGATGGTGCCGATGGTCGAGACGGCGAAGGAATTGAACATCCAGCGGATCACCGGGGTGCTGCCACCGGCGGAGAGGATCGTCCCGTAATTCTCCAGCGTCGGGTTGGCGGGGATGAAGCCGCGATCACGGAAGACCGCGCTCTCCTCCTTCAGTGAGGTCGACAGCATCCACAGCAGCGGCACCACGAAGAAAAGGGCGATCAGGATGAGCAGCAGGTAGAGCATCACGCGCTTGGGCGTGAAGCGTCCCCCCCGTTCAGCCGTGGCCGCCGTATCCGTGCGGGCGGGTGCCTGGGCTTCAAGTGTCCGAGCCATATCGTGCCTCCTACGCTCGCTCGGAGCTGAAGAACTTGAAGTTGATGACGCTCACGATGACCATCACGACAGCCACCACCACGGCCATGGCTGCCGCCAGGCCGATGTCGAAGGGCGAGCGGAATCCCACGTTGAAAAGGTGCAGGAGCACGGGTGTGGTCTGCGCCGTGGGTGGTCCGCCGTCGGTGATGAGCTGCGGTTGGCCGACCAGGTTGAACGAGGCGATGATCTGCAGGGTCACCACCAGCAGCAGGATGGGCTTGAGGCTGGGGATGGTGATGTGCCGGAACTGTTGCCAGGCGTTGGCGCCGTCGATTGAGGCCGCCTCATACAGGTCAGCCGAGATGCCCTGCATGCCCGCCAGCAGGATGATGGTGTTGAAGCCGATGGTCCACCAGACCGTGGCGATGAGGATGGCCAGCCAGGCCCAGGGCTGGGAGCTCAGCCAGCGCGGCGACTCGAGTCCCATGGCACTGATGAGGTCCGGGATGAGCCCGCCGGTGGGCTGGAACATCCAGAACCACAGCAGGCCGATGACGCCCACGCCCAGGGTCCAGGGGGCGAAGTAGACCGCGCGGAACGCGTTGCGCGCGCGGAACTTGGCGTTGAGCAGGGCCGCTAGTGCCAGGGCGATGCCGATGAGCGTGGGCACGCTCAGGATGACGAAGATGACCGTGTTCCAGAAGACCTGCCAGAAGCGCTGGGAGTGACGGCTGGCCGGGTCGAAGATCTGCTGGTAATTCTCCACGCCAACGAAGGGTGCGGAGGCGCCCGTGAAGGCGGTGGCGTCCAGCAGGCTGATGTACAGGCCGTAGAAGAAGGGCCAACCGATCATCAGCAGGAAGATCAGCAGGTGCGGGAGGTTGAAGAGGTACGGCGTGTACCACTTCTCTCCGATGCGCCGTCGCTCTTCCGTCTTGTTGGTCTTGGGTCCGGGAGCCGGAGCGGGAGCGGTCACGGCCGTCACGGATGATCTCCTCCCTCAAAGCCTGGATGGTCAGATGCGGGGAGCCACATGGGCTCCCCGCATCGTAACTCTCGGTACTCCGGGCAGATGGCTAGAAGCCGTACTGCGACTTGCTCTCCCCGAGGATCTGCGTGTACGTGGCGGCCGCCTCGTCCAGTGCGGCCTGCACGTCGGTGCCACCACCGGTCAGCGCCTCGAGGAGCTTCTCGGTGACGCCGCCGGGGCCGCCCAGCAGGTCAGCGGAACCGGGGATGGGCGGCGGGAAGCGGGCCGCATCGACCTGCTCCGCGATGGCCGGGATGTCCTCCAGCTCGGCGAATGCCGGGTCCTCGCGGACGTCGACGCGAGCCGGGATCTGGCCACCGGCAGCCCAGTCCAGGGTGTGGTTGGTCAGCCAGTCGATGAAGTAGTAGGCGCCCTGGAGCTCGTCGCCCTCAAGACCGTTGCGGATGGCGAGGGTGTGGGACCC
>JALZLU010000350.1 GCA_030858685.1 Chloroflexota bacterium
ATCACAATCTGAGGGAGGTGTGCCGTCAGGCATCGCAGTGGGACTTGGCGTGTTCGGCGAATGGCTTGCTCATCCATGAGTGCAAGCATCGACGCACCCGATCGCCGGGGGTGCCCTTCGCGACCCAGCCGACCGGCCCGTGTGGTCGGAGTCGGCTCACCGAACGACCTTCAGCCGTCCCTGTTCGAGCACGCCCGCTCGAAGGCGGACGATGAGCGCTCTTCGTGCCGGCCGCGAATAGATGAGCCACCACCCCGGAAGCCGGAGCATCGACGCGCGGTCCAGGCCCGATGGCGCAGGCCCGGCCGTCGGATGCGTGTGGAAGCAGCCGGCCAGGAGCAGGCCATCACGCCGGATCGCCGACCGGGTTGCGGCCAGCTGTCGCGTCGTCACCCGGAAGCCCGTCGGACCGGTCACCGCCTCGAGGATGGGGTAGAGCCGCAGGCGCATACCCAGCGCCGTCGAGATCGCGCCCAGGAGTCCGACGGCCTCCGAGGGCGCTCGTTCCTCCGCCAGTCGGATCAGCTGGGCGGCGTCGCGTCGAGCCATCAGGAAGCGCGGTGTCAGAGCCGCAGGATCCTGATGATGAGCTCCTGGACGAACTTCTTCTCGTCCTTCACGAGATCCAGAAGTTGGCCAAGAGGATTTGAGATCGAGCCTTGGCCGCCCAGGAGGTCGCCCTCATGGGAGCTGGCCGCCGGCGCCTGAAGCATCAGCCCTGGCCGCCGCGCAGCTTCCTGTCCTGCGACGCGGACCATGTCTCGGACGGACTCCATGATGTCGGCGTCGATGCGTACGAGCCGCAGCAGCTCCGTCAGGAGCTCCGCCTCACGGGGATCGATGGTCGCGCGCGCCTCTTTCGCATGCTCGTCCATGCGTGTCTCCTTTCCCAGCGCCGCCGGGCGCCATGTCCTGTCACCAGCAGATGCCGGGCGGATCGGACTCGTCGCCCTGGTTGTCCCACCAGAGGTTGTCGGTACCGGCCGTTCCTGAGCCGGACGTGTCATCGATGCAGTCCGTGCCGCCGTTGCCGCGGAAGTCGTTGTCGTGGATGCGCAGGTCCTCGGAACCTTCGCCGACCCGGATACCCTCCCTGGCCATGCCGGTCACGCGATTGCGGGCGATCTCCAGACCCTCGGAGAACGCGGTGAGCATGCCCCGCCCGCCGCCGACCAGGGTGTTGCCCGCCCAGATGCCATGCGCTGCCGATCCGAACATCGCCAGGTTCGCACCCGACACGACGTTGCGGCGAACCTGGGCCACGGAGGTGTCCACCGTGATGCCCTGCGGCAATCTTGCGTCGTCCGCCACGATGACCGTGTTGTCCCGGATGTGTGCCCAGGCGCCGCCGAAGGCGTACAGACCGATACCGATGCCCCTGATCCGCGCGGGCTGCGTGCGCTGGATGGTGTTTCCGAAGGCGTCCAGGCCACCCAGCCCGACCTCGGCGAAGTCGATCATCTCGATGCCGGCACCACCGAAGTCGCGGACCAGGTTGCCGTGCACGACCAGCTCGTCATCGGCCTCCCGCGGGACCGACATGACGCCCGCCCGTGCCTCGGCGCACGATCGACCCGACATGGCACGGGCGATGAGCTTGTTGCCCTCCACCACGCCGGACGCTTGCCGGTAGGCGATGAGCGCTTCGGCATAGCAACCGGAGCCGCGCACCGCGAGGACGCGGAAGTCATGGATGCCCACGTCCGAGGCGCCGAGTACCGCCACTCCGATGGGGTTGGCGAACATGCGGCGTGCCCGCCGCTCGGTCTCCACGGCGATGGTCGCGCGCCATGGAACGACGGACTGCAGCGTGAGGTCGTCCCTGATGGCTCCCTTGATCGTGACCGGCTCGTACCTGCCGGGGCAGACCATCACGGTGTCGCCCGGCCCGCTGGCATCCACGGCCCCCTGGATGGTCGAGAAGGCGGCATCACCGGCGTCGCAGTCGCCGGGCGCGGCCTTGCCGTCGCCGTCCACCCAGTGCGTCGTCGAACCGCCGGCGTGTGCCGTGGCGGGGATGAGCAGCGCAAGCAGCACGCATGCTGAAGCGATGATCCGTCTCATTTCCTATCCCTCGCTGGACGGTGGAGGGACGTCCGCACGCAGCGCGGGCGTCCGCACCGATCGGCATGATGCTCCCCGTCAAGGGCCGTGTCCAGTCCCGAACCGTGCGCATCCGCCTCTCTCGACGAAGCGACCTTCCGACCACCATCGCCCGACCTCCGCGGGTCGCTATTGATTCGTAGCGCCGCCCGGGCTACCGTGACGCGGGGTCACACTCGGAGATCCGGAGGTGGGCGGTGAGCCTCGGCAGAGACATCGTCACGAAAGCCGTCCTCGCGCTCTTCGTGCTCGGCGGCGTCCTTGTCTTCTTCCTGCTCATCGGCGATACGCCGCTCGAACAGGCGGCATCCCAGCGCTTCTCTGACTGGGAGGCGCTCGTGGCGCTGGGGGTCGCGGCCAGTGCCTTCCTGGTCCTCGTCACGGTCGACGCAGCGAGCCGGCGCGAGGCTTACCGCGCGACCCTGCGCGGCAACCTGATCTGGGTGCCCGCGCTGGCAGCCGTCTTGAGTACCGCGCTGTACCTCGCGGACATCCAGGGCCGCACGTTCTGGCAGCAGAACGCGCTGCTGCTCGGCTCGGTCATGGCCGGGCTCATCTGGCTGGCATATCCGATGATCGATCGCGACTACGCGTCGTCGAGCGCGGCCAACGCGGGGATGTACCTGGCCCTCCAGACCCGGATCGATCGGCTCAAGCATCGGGCTCAGAGCCTGCGTGCCACGCCGACGGCCGATCCGGCCGACGCCGCAGTCGCGGCCTCCATCCGCGAGGAAGTGACCGAGCTCGAACGGTCGATGTCCGCTCCAGGTGAGCCGTGGGTAGCCGGTTCCGGCTACATCGAGACCTGGAGCCGGGTGCAGCAGGCCGAGCGCGACCTGCTCGCGCGCAGTGACGTGTCGACCGTGGTGGCGGCCGGCCTGTACGACATGCTGCGGCTGCGCGGCTCGGACATCGCGGATCGCGAGGCCCTGCTCGCCGGCATGCGCGCTGCCGTGCGCGAGATAGACCCGAGCGCCGACCGGTATCTGGTCGGGCTGGAGATACTGCCTCCGTCGAATACCACCGGCTGGCAGCCGGATGCGGTGCGCCGGCTGGTCTCCGAGGTCCTGGTGCTGGAGCGCTTGGGACAGGAGACGGTGGGCAGCGAGAGCACGATCCTCGCTCCACTCGCGATCCCGCAGGCATCGACAGGACACTTCGACGGAGCAGAAGGTGAAGTCGATCCCGGCGCTGAGGAGGTTCCTCCGATCCTGGCGCCGGGTGGCCCAGCCGCAGCACCGACCCAGACAACGACCGAGGCGCGTGGCCGCGCCATCGTCTGTGGGATCCATCGGATCATCGATGAGTACCGGAACGATCTATGGGCCAACCTGGTGCGCGCCCGTGGCCGCCTGCTGGCGACGACATTCGTCGGTGGGCTGCTCGCCTACCTGATCGTCGGCCTCGCGCTCATGCAGAGCATCGATGAAAGGCTCCTGGTGGGAGCGTGGCTGCTGTACTTCGCCGGCGCACTCGCCGGACTGCTCCAACAGCTGTACCTGGCGTCTCAGGCGGATGTCGCCGTGGAGGACTACGGGCTGGATCAGGCCCGACTCTTTGCCACGCCGCTTCTATCGGGCATGGCCGCGATCATCGGCGTCGTGCTGACACTGGCCGCGAGCGGCCCCTTGTCCGCCCTCCTCGCGTCATCGGGGAACGAAGCGGCGGCTACCATCCCGGACGCCGTGGAGTTGCTGATGGTCTTCGATCTGGAGCAGCGCCCCGTGGCCATCCTCCTCGCCTTCCTCTTCGGATTCGCCCCACACCTTGTCCTGCGGCGGCTGAACCAGCAGGCGGACGCCGCCAAGGTTTCCCTGAAGACGAGCGAAGCTGGGTAGCCCGCCGGTGCCAGCAGGACCAGGGCTGGCGCTGACCACGCATCTCGTCCTCATCCACGGCATCGGCGCGAACCGGTGCAGCTGGGACGCCGTGCGTGCCGCACTCGGCGCTGGTATCGCGACGTTGGCGATCGATCTGCCGGGTCACGGTGCGCGCCGAGACCACTCCTTCCATCTCCCTCTCGCGCTCGCCGCCGTGGACGATGCAGTGCGGGAGGCAAGCGGTCCGGTCGTGCTGGTGGGCTGGTCGCTGGGAGGCTACGTCGCGCTGGCCTACGCCTCGCAACGGCCGGAGTCGGTGCACGGGCTCGTGCTTATCGGGTCCTCCTTGATCCCGAACCCGTCGATCAGAGCCCTCTTTCGGGTCGGGTCGGCGTTAGCCCCGCTGGCCGACCTCAAGCCCGCCCGGCGCCTGGTCACGGCGGTGGTCAGACGTCGCTACGGCCGGCAGGCGGCCAGCACGCTGGCCTGTGGCGTCCAGCCCGGCGATGGGCTCCGAACGCTGGGCGCCCTCGCGCGGTGGGAGGTGGGCCGCTGGCTCGACGGCGTGTCTTGCCCGGCCCTGATCATCAACGGTGCCCACGACCGCCTCTTTCGCTGGCAGGAGCAGGATCTTGCGAGGCGCCACGGGCGGGCGACCGTCCGAACCATCCGTGGCACCGGGCACTTCGCGCCACTCGCCGCACCGGAGGCGGTAGCTGATGCCCTCACTGAGTTCCTGGCCGGCTCCCCGTCGTATGGGGCTTGACCTGAGCCCCGCAGAGGCGTTGAATCGACGCGGCACGCGCGCTGGGCCTGTGGGGTGCCGAGCGAGAACCAGGCCTCGTGGCGGCGCGTGGAGGGAGGTCCGACGTGAAGGACCAGGGACGCTCCGAGATCGCCATCGGCGGGTATCGATTCGATCCCCTCGAGGGGGTCCACCTCGCCCGTGAGGATCGCGTCGGCGATCGAGACGAAGGGGAGGAACAGGAGGAACGGGAGAGGACGGAGGCCGCCGACTACATCCTTCAGTTCCACCGCACGTTGACGCGGGAGGATCGGACCCGGCTGGAGGCCGGCTACGACCTGCGCCTCAGCGAGTACATCCCTGACAGGGCATACCTGGAGCACCTGACATCCGACACCGCCGCCAGGATCGTCCACGACGATCTCGTTCGAGCGGTCATCCCCTATGAGCCGGAGTTCAAGGTCGATCCCGGGTTGGGCCAGCGCAGGTTCGTGACGGAGGAACGCGAGGCAGCAGGGATCCTCCTTACCGTGGTCGGCTTCGATCGCGCCGATGCCAGGCGCCTGTCTGCCGAGATCGGCGAACTGGGCATGGAGGTTGCGGCCGTCAACGAGGAGGGTGAGCGCGGGACGCCTCGTCTGGTGGTGCGGGCGCGCGAACTGAAGGACGCGCTGCTCATCGCGCGACTGCCGGACGTCCGCACCGTGGAGGAGGTCGGCGACGTAACGCTCAACAACGGCACCACCAACTGGGTGCTGCAGAGCAACCTCACGAACTCACGACCGGTCTGGGACCAGGGGATCCGCGGCGAAGGGCAGATCATCGGCCACATCGACGGGCCCATCGACCTGAACCACTGCTTCTACCAGGACCTTGGCAACAACACGCCGGGTCCGGCGCACCGCAAGGTCGTGGGCGCGCGCAACGCGGCCGGCGGCACTCAAGCGCAGGCGCACGGCACGTTCTCCGCAGGCAATGCGGCCGGGGAGGATGTGAACAACGACGCGCTCTCAGCGACGCCCAACGCCAACAACGGGAACGCGCCGCGTGCCCGACTGTCACACGGCTACCTGATGGACCTCGACTTCATCACACGCGGGACAGAGACCTTCCTGAACTATCTCGTCGCGGAGGCCAACGACGGCGCGTTCATCCACACCAACAGCTGGGACGACAAGTCGACGTCTGCCTATACGCAGCTGAGCGTGGATGCCGATCGCTTCACCTGGGAGAACGAGGATCACCTGGTCATCATCGGTCCGGACAACAGCGGCACCATCCGGCCGCCCGACTCGGCCAAGAACCCGCTCGTGGTCAACGCCACCCGTCAGAGCCCCAATCAGAACGCCTTTTCGAGTGGCATCACCCAGTTCTCACTGGACGGTCGTCGCAAGCCGGACGTCATGGGTCCCGGTCAGGGCATCGTGTCAGCGACGTCCGGCACAGCCTGTGGCACGAACACGAACTCTGGCACGAGCTTCGCTGCACCGGCCGTGGCCGGGGCGGCGGCACTCGTCCGCCAGTACTACACGGAGGGCTGGTACCCCACCGGCACCCAGCAGCCCGACCACGGTTTCGTGCCGTCCGGCGCTCTCTTGAAGGCGACGCTCATCAACTCAGCCGTCGATGTGACGGGCATCACAGGTTTCCCCGCTGCCGCGAACATGGGCGAGGGCTGGGGCCGGGTCCTGCTGGAGAACGCGCTCTTCTTTGCGGGGCAACAGCGCAACAGCGCCGTCTGGGACGTTCGCAACGCCGACGGCATGCTGACCGGGGAGAGTGCCACCCACCACGTCGAGGTGGCCGGTAACGGCGAGCCGCTCAAGGTGGTGCTTGCCTGGACGGAGCCACCCGGCGCGGCGGACAGTGCCACGCCGGTCATCAACGATCTGGACCTGGTGGTGACATCGCCCGATGGTACGCAGACCTTCCGCGGCAACCAGTTCGCGGGCGGCGTGTCCACGCCTGGCGGCGCTGCGGACACCTTGAACAACGTCGAGGTCGTGCTCGTCAACACGCCGATGAGCGGCGACTGGACGGTGACCGTCACGGCGACCACGGTGAACGTGGGGGCACCTGGGCAGGGCTTCGCGCTGGCAGCGAGCGGCGACCTGGCCAAGGCGCCTTCGCCCGTGGGCCGGCAGGACACGCTCGTGGTACGGGTGAAGTTCGCCGATATCGTTCGGGAGCCAGCACTCGTCGCACTCCAGAACAAGATGCAGCGGGTGGCCAACTACATCAGCGAGGTGAGCTACGGCCAGGCCACGGTGATACCGACCTACGCCGGGCCCATCACCCTTGATCAACCCCGGGACTATTACTTCCACCCCACCAGGAATCCGCTCGTGGAACTGACCCAGGAGGTCGTCTCGAAGCTGGTCGCGGCGAACCCGGCGGTCTTCGATCGTGGCACAGGGGATCCGGTCGACGACATCGACCGGCTGGTCATCGTCACCAACGATGTCGACTTCACGGGCGACTGGGCGACCACCGGCCCATGGCCCTACGACATGCCGGCCGGCTTCCAGCGTCCTCTGTCCGTGTCGATCCAGGGCTATGACAACTCGGCGGCCCGCTTCGCGCACGGGATGTGCCACCAGTTCGGGCTGGTCGATCTCTACGCACACCCGGGGGTCGTCTTCCCGCGACCCTATGTCGACGACTGGGACGTCATGGCGGACCGCTCCACGCGCGTCCATCCGCTGGTGTGGTCGAAGCAGCGAGCTACCTGGGTGACCGGTCACGGCTCGAGCATCACCTATATCCCCCGGCCCGCAGCAGGCGCCAGCTATGGCGGTACCAACCCCAT
Source organism: Chloroflexota bacterium (assembly GCA_030858685.1). Lineage (GTDB taxonomy): Bacteria > Chloroflexota > Limnocylindria > Limnocylindrales > CSP1-4 > Palsa-1032. The sequence continues at coordinate 7,478 of JALZLU010000350.1, forward strand.
CCCGATCTTCTTCCAAGAGTCCACCGACCAGAACGTGAAGGCCATCGCCATAGGCCTCACCCAGGGTGCCGCCACGATCCAGCAGGAGGACGTCTTCTACTTCATCGAGGCGCGCAGCAACACGCTCGGCGGTGTCGACGATGCGCTGCCAGCGAGTGGCGTCATCGCCTACTTCGTCAACGAACTCGTACCCCAGGGCGAGGGACCGGTCATCCTGCTCGACCGTGCTCCGGGCACAGCCACGCTTACCGACGCGAACTTCCGCGTGGGCGATACGCGAACCATCCCGGGCACCGGGATCAGCTTCACCGTGCTGGCAGGCACGGGCGGCAGCGCGTTCCGGATCCAACTCACCTACACGCCGCCAGTCACGGACTACAACGTCTCCATCGTCCGGGGCGACACCCTCGACGGCACGTTCTACCCCTGGTTCAGTCCTGATATCTGGATCGACTCACCAAAGAACGGATACGGGCAGGGAGGAGGTCCCGCGAGCCCGCCGGAGAACCCCGTGGCATCCGTGGTCAATCGCATCTACGCACGCATCCACAACGCCGGGCCGGGAACGGCCTTCGACTTCGACGTCAGGTTCAGGATCTCCGAGCCGTACCACACCGTCGGCGGCGAGCCGGACTTCAACCGCTTCGTCGCTATCAAGCACGTGGCCAGCCTGGCGCCCGGAGACCTCATCGTGGGCCCGGCCGAGTGGACGCCGTCCGGCGTCGCGGACCCGCACAACTGCGTGCTGGTCGATGTCATCAACCTCGTGGGCACCGATTCCAACGCCAACGACAATGCCGCGCAGGAGAACTTCGACATCGTCGCAAGCGTGACCGCCAGCCCTTTTCCTGCTGTCGACTACACCTTCGGTTTGACCAATCCGTACGAGCAACCTGCCCTGTTCTACTTTCTGGCGAAGGGTGCGCCCGTCGACTGGTCCGTGGTCGTCACACCGCGTAAGGTGCTACTGGCCCCCGGTCAGTACGTGGCCGGGACCGTGACGGTCCAGCCACCCAAACACGCCGAGGTCTGCACCTCAGAGCGCCTTGAGGTCACCAGCTGGACACCTCGCGGAGACACCATCGTGCCGGTCGGCGGGGGCCTGGTCCAGGTCGACCTGCGAAAGCGGACCCTATTGACGCTCGAGACCGGCACCGGACGCTGCGATGGCCGCGATCTGGAGGAGCTCTTCGCGAAGATCAAGGAGCAGGGCGGCAGGATAGATCCGGAGCGTCTTCAGAAGGCGTGTGGCCGGATCACCGCAGCGGGTTGCACCGATCCGCCGGCACCGCACCAGGAGATCATCGTCAAGTTCGTCCGCCCCGACGGGACTCCCGAGTACCACACCGTCAAGACCGATGAGAACGGCTGCTTCGAGGATTTCATCGTCACGGCCGAGGACGGTTCGTGGGGCGTGGAGGCGGAATACCCCGGCGACAAGTGCCAGGCTCCGGTGCGCACGGGCATCAAGATCGTCTGCCGTTGCTGAGGCCGGGGCGGATCGAGCGGCCGTGCACGGGATGCACGAGCGTGACCTGATCGGCATCGGGAATGCCGAGAACTTGCACGCGCTGCACGGATCGGATCGGAATAGCCTGGACATGCCTGAGGTGCATGAGATCAGCGGTCCGATCCGCTACCTGGTCACGTTCGTGCACCGGGTGCAAGAGTCGGCACGGCGAGACTCGGTCCCTCACCGATTCCGCACCATCGGCCCCGCGACACCCGCGGTCGAGCGCCCCTTCAGCCCACCCGTGCAGAGGCGCCGATGAGCACCGCCTCTACGGACGCCACGTTACGGTACGTGTGGGGAAGCCGGCCCGGGAACGACGCGGTATCGCCCGCTTCCAAGGTGTGGTGCGTGTCGAGGATGTCCAGCTCCGCCGTACCGGCCACACAGTGGATGAACTCCTCGCCGGAGTGGGACAACCCACCCTCGATGGCAGCGCCGGGCTCGAGCCGCACCAGGAATGGCTGGAGATTGCGCACCAGTTGCTTGGAAAGCAACAGCACGCTGCCCCCCTCATCGACCGGCAGGCGCTTCGCATCCGCAGCCGGCACGATCTCCACCGAAGGACCGACCGACCCGACGAGATCGCTGATCCAGACGCCGTAGAAGTCCGCGATGCGCAGCAGGCGCGATACCGACACATCCGAGTCGCCCGCCTCGAGCATCGCGATGAAGGAGCGGGACAGCCCAGTCCCGAGCGCGACATCGGCGAGTCCCAGCCGACGCCGGACACGGAGCATGCGCAGCCGCTCACCCAAAAGCTGGCGCTCCCCGTTGGGCGGATCGACGCGTGGGCTCGTGATTCCGGGTGAACCCGGGTCCACCTCCGCTCCCCTATCGGCTCGGGATGCGGCACGGCCTCTACTCATACATACCTCCACCTAGAGTCCAGTATATTAGACTTAGTCAACTACTGTTCAGTCTATTGACACAGCCAGTAATCTCAGCAGGTCGCTGTGCCGGAGATGTCCGCACCTCGGACAGAGCACGGCTTGAGGAGGAAGGATGAACGCGATGCTCCCCCGACATCTGATCCTGATGGGGCTCATGACCGCTCTGGCGGTCAGCTGTGCCGCGCCCGGAGGCACACCCGCGGCGCCCGGCACTGATGCTCCCCCAGCCAGCGGGCCGGCGGCCACGAGCGGCGGCGGTGAGGGCTCACCGGCTGCTAGCGGCGACATCGATCCGGCCAGGCTGTCCGGCGCCGCCTTGCTTCTGACGCAGCAGCGGGGCGACCGCGGCGTCATCGACGCACTCGTGGCTGGCTTCGAGACCGGCACCGAGGATCTTGGGTATGAGGATGCCCAGATCGTCCAGCTTGACGACCCGGCCACGTACGAGCAGACCATCCGCCAAGTGGCGGACTCCGGCGTTTCCATCATCGTAGCCACCTTCCCGCCCATGATCGACTCCGTCAAGGCGGTGGCACCGGACTACTCTGACATCAACTTCGTGATCATCGACGCGCGCCTGGGCGAAGACTTCCCGAACGTCCAGGAACTCTTCTTCTACGAGAATGAGTCCTCCTACCTGGCTGGGGTCGCGGCGGGCCTCATGACGGAATCGGACCGCGTCGCCTTCATCGGCGGCGGCGATGTCGACGTCATCAACCGCTATCTGGTCGGCTTCTACGAAGGCGCGCACGCGACCAATGAAGATGTCACAGTCTGCTGGTCATACGCAGACTCCTTCGAGGACCCGGCCAGGGGCAAGGAACTGGCCCTCGCCCAGATCGAGGACGGCGCGGACGTGCTCCACGCCGCGACGGCCGGCACGCAGCTGGGGATCTACGAAGCCGTGGAGGAGCAGGACGTCCCATTCGTCAGCGCTGATGTCGACGTGCGGCCCCTGGCCCCTACCGCGGGACTGTTCGCCACGGGACCGCGCTTCGATGAGGCGGTCGTCATCGGCCTCGAGCAGAACGCCACCGGCAACTTCGAACCCGGCTTCCAGCAGTACGGCATCGACTCCGGCTTGGTGGGCGCCACTCCCTTCTCCGAGCGCGTTCCCGCCGAGGTCGTCGAAGCGATCGAGGAGGCCGAGGCAGGCATCGCGGCTGGAGACATCGAGGTCGCTGATGACACCGCGCTGGCTGATCTCGAGAACTGCTCCTGACGGTCGCTTTTCCCGCGGGGCATCCGATCCATCGGGTGCCCCGCATCACCGGACGCCGGAGCAAGATGTCAGCCGACCCCATGCTCGTGACGACCGCACCAACGGAACCTCGGGACTTCCAGGCCGTGCCAGGTGAATACGCCCTGCGTCTCGAGGGCATCTCCAAGTCGTTCGGCGAGATCCGCGCCAATGAGGACGTCACGCTGCGTGTCAGGCGCGGCGCAATCCACGGTGTCGTCGGTGAGAACGGCGCCGGCAAGACGACGCTCATGCGCATCGCATACGGATTCTACCGGGCCGACGCGGGCCGCATCCACGTCGACGACGCACCGGTCGACCTTACCAGTCCGCGGGTCGCGCTCGGCTCCGGCATAGCCATGGTGCATCAGCACTCGCTGCTGGTGGACTCTCTGACCGTGACGGAGAACATCCTCCTCGCGACCGATCAAACGATCCCTTCATTCGGCCCGGCACAGGCACGCATCCGCGAGATCGGCCAACGTTTCGGGCTAGCCGTGGAGCCCACGCGACGCGTTGGGCAGCTCTCCGTGGCGGGCAAGCAACGGGTCGAGATCATCAAGGCGCTCTACTTCGATGCTCGGATCGTCATCCTCGACGAGCCCACCGCGGTGCTCACGCCACAGGAAGCCCGTGGCCTGTTCGCGCACCTGCGAACCTTCTCGCAGCAGGGAAGGACCATTTTGATCATCACGCACAAGCTGCCTGAGGTCATGGCCGTTACGACCGATGTCTCGGTGATGCGCGCCGGGCGCCTTGTGTACGAGGCGCGCACCGCCGAAACCTCCGAAGAGGTCATCGCCCAGGCGATGGTGGGCCGCTCGGTCGCGCTGCGCATGCATCGAGACCGGAGAGGCGCAGACGAAGCAGCGAAGGCCAGAAGCTCGTCCGAGCCCGTGCTGGAGGTCCGCGGACTGACGGTGGCCGACGATCGCGCCGTCGTCCGGCTGCGTTCGGTGGACCTGGATGTCCATTCCGGCGAGATCTTGGGTATCGCTGCGGTCGAGGGCAACGGCCAGTCGGAGCTCGTGGAGGCGGTCACCGGCCTGCGCCGACCTGCGGCCGGAGCGGTCCGTATCCTGGGACAGGACGTCACCACGAGCGATCCACGACACCGCCGGGAGCAGGGTTTGCGCCACATCCCCGAGGATCGGCTGCTGGCTGGGGTCAATCCTTCAGCGTCGGTCCGAGAGAACCTCATCTGCGGGCGACACTACCGACCGCCGCTGGCGGGACGCTGGCTGATGCGCAGCGACCAAATGCAGCGCTACGCTGCCGGCTTGGTGGAGCGCTTCGCGATAGTCGCCCCGAACGCGTCGACGCGTGTCGGCGCGCTCTCGGGCGGCAACATGCAGAAGGTGGTCATCGCACGCGAGCTGGAGGAGGGCGCGCGGCTGATCATTGCCGCTCAGCCCACTCAAGGAGTGGACATCGGCGCGACAGAAGCCATCCGCAACGAGTTGCTGAAGATGCGCGATGTCGGAGCAGCCATCCTTCTGGTCTCATCGGAGCTGTCGGAGATCGTCGATCTCGCCGACCGCGTCGTCGTGCTGTTCGGCGGTGAGGTCGCGGGACGTCTGAGCGGCGACCAGATCGAGGAGGAGAGCCTGGGCCTGCTCATGATGGGCGGCCGGTCCGGCTTCGGTCCTGCCGATGGCTGAGGCCGGCCCGCCGCTGCTCCGCCATATCGGAGCCGCCGTCCGCGGCCCTCTCATCGCCATCGTCCTCGGGTTCCTCGCCGCGGCCATCCTAGTCCTCCTCATCGGCAAGGATCCCCTTGAGGCTGTGGGCGCGCTCTGGCGAGGCGCATTCGGAACGCCGAACAACATCGCCGGGACCCTCGCACTCGCAACGCCGCTCATATTCAGCGCGTTGGCTTTCGCTGTCGCCTTCCGCGGCTCGATGTTCAACGCTGGCGTGGAGGGACAACTGATCGTTGGCGCGTTCCTGAGCGCTTTCGTCGGCTTCAGCTTCGACGGGCTCCCCGCCATCGTGCACATACCGCTCATGCTGGGGGCAGGTGCGCTGGGCGGCGCTCTCTGGGCACTTCTGCCGGCGATCTGGCGAGTCGGCCTGGGTGCCAACGAGATCGTGACCACGCTCATGATGAACTTCATCGCCATCGCACTGACCGACTACCTCGTGCTGTACCCGTTCCGCCTGCCGGGCCAGTCTGGATCGGCCATCCGCACCGAGTCGATCAGCGCCAGCGCGGACCTGCCCTCCCTGTGGCCACCGTACAACGTGACCATCGCTCTCCCGCTGGCCATCCTCTGTGGGGTCATCGCGTGGTACGTGCTGAGGAAGTTCGTGGTGGGCTACGAGGTGCGCATGGTAGGCAGCGCGCCCCGCTTCGCGAGGACCGCGGGCATCCCGCCGAGCCGGCACATGGTGGGAGTGATGATCATCAGCGGCGCGCTCGCCGGGCTCGGGGGAGCGGCTCAAGTGGGAGGCGTCTTCAACGCGTTCGTGTCGCCGTTCGGTTCCGGCCTCGGGTTCAACGGCGTGCTCGTCGCGTTGCTCGTGGGCAACGCCCCGCTGGGCATTCCCTTCGCAGCAGTCTTCATCGGCGCGCTCCAGAGCGGCGCCATCGGCATGGAGCTGACGACGAGCATCTCGCGCTATCTGGTGGCCGCGCTGACGGCGACCATCATCATCTTCGTCTCCGCTCGGCAGTTCGGTGGCCGGCGACTCCCCTGGGCGACCGTGGCCAGGGTCCGCTCACGCCAGCCCCAGACCGAGGCCAGGGACCCGTCAGACGGCACGGGCACTTAGGTGGAGATCCTGCTGGCGGCGCTGGGGCCCGGGCTGCGCACCGCGTCACCGATCTTGCTTGCCGCCCTCGGCGGCATCTTCACGCAGCGCGCCGGCGTGTTCAATATCGCTCTCGAGGGCTACATACTGGTGGGCGCGTTCGTTGCCGTGGTGGTGGGGTCGGCTACCGGTTCGGTCTGGCTCGCGCTGGCGGCGGCCGTCGTGGCCTGCGTCGTCCTCGCACTCGTGATGGCCTTCGTGGTCCTGAGCCTGGGTGGCGATGCCGTGGTAGTAGGCATCGCGGTGAACCTTCTGGCTGCCGGGCTGACCGCCTTCCTGCTCCAGGAAATCACCGACGGCGGAGCTTTCCTGCGCACGACCGCCAGCTTGCCCAACATCGAGCTGCCCGTCCTGGCGGACATCCCGCTCCTGGGCGACCTCTTTGCCAGCCAGGGCATCCTCGTCTGGGTAGCGCTCGCCATCGTGCCGGTCATCGCGTGGATCCTCGCCCGGACAGCGCTTGGCCTCAGGATGCGGGCAGTGGGCGAACATCCCGAGGCCGCCGTGTCCGCTGGGGTGAACGTCCTGCGTACCCAGTACATCGCCTTCGGCCTGTGTGGGGCGCTCTGTGCCCTGGCCGGCGCGCAGCTGGCGCTGGGGCTGCTCAGCCTCTTCTCGATCAACATGACAGCCGGCCGCGGCATCATCGCCTTCGCCGCCGTGATCTTCGGTGCCGCCGCTCCGCGCTGGGTGGCGCTCGCCGCGCTGGTCTTCGGCGTAGCGGACGCGGTGGCTAACCGGATGCAGGCGGTCGGGCTCCCAGTCCAATTCGTGCTGATGGTCCCCTACGTGCTGACCATCGCCGTGCTCCTCATCGCTAAGGTGTCGTGGCGCCGCTTGATGAAACTCCCCCCGCGCGCTCAACGCGCAGGGGCCGACACGTGAGCGACGGTGTGGGAGGTCGGAGCGAGCAGGTGCCAGCGCCCGCCCCCGGCGTTCCCGAGCCACATGATCACGAGGCGGAGGCCAGCCCCCCGGTGCCCGACCTGACGATCGTCGGGCAAGCCACGATCGACGACATCCATCGCGAGGACGGCACGATCTTTCCGGACACGCCGGGCGGCGCGGTCCTCTACGCCACCGTCGGGGCATCGATGTGGGGGATAAGGGTGGGTGTGGTCACGCGCTTCGGCGACGACTACGACCCCAGCTTCTCGCAACAGGCGACCGCGGACCCGGAACGTACGGATTGGAGCGGCGTGTCGTTCCTGGTGGGGGAGAGCATCCGGGACGTGGCCACCTACCATCCCGATGGCTCCCGCACCTATCGCTTCCGGAGCGCCCACCGACTCCGCGAGCTCACCCCCGTACCGGCGGACATCCCGAGCCACATGCTGCGTGCGCCCTATGTGCACCTCGCGCCCGCCTCGCTGGGCCAGCAGCTTACCCTCGCTAAGGCGGTCCGCAGCGCCGGAGCCGCCGTGTCGCTGGACACCGAGCGCCACTTCATCCGCGAGGACCCGAGCCTCGTCGCCCCGCTTCTAGCCCAGGTGGACTTCTTCGTGCCCAGCCTGGAGCATCTTCAGCTGATCTTCGATTCGGAGGAAACTGCGCCGCGTACATTCTGGCCACAGATCCGCGAACTCGGGCGTGCCTATGTGATCGTCAAGTGGGGCGTCTTCGGTGCCTACGTCTTCGACATCAAGCGGCGCCTCGGGTGGCATATCGGCGTCGTGCGCGGCCTGCGCATCGAGGACGCCACCGGCGCGGGGGACGCCTTCTGCGGTGGATTCCTGGCGGGGCTGGTCAAGTCCGGCGACATCGTCACGGCGGCGGCCTACGGGACCGTCAGCTCGTCCTTCGTCCTCGAGTCGTTGGGCGCACGCCATCCCGCTCATTTCGACCGTGCATTGGCAGCAAAGCGCCTGGAAGAGGTGGTGCGCACCATCCCGGTCCACCCCGACCGGCTCGACTAGAAAAGGAGACTGCCAAGATGACGACAGGCACGATGACTGTGCCGTACATCCTTCCCGGTGAGCTGGCGCTTCAGCCGGAGGTCATCCGACGCGTCCTGACCGATGTCGATCCGCTGGTGCCGGCCATCGCCAGCGCCATCGTGGAGGGTGGCATCCGCGACATCATCATGACCGGTTGCGGTGACTCGCTGTTCTCGGCGATGGCGGCCTCGTTCGCCTTCTTGCGCTTCTCTCGTCGCCTCACGATCCCGGCGCATGCTCTGGAATATTCGCGCGCCATGTATCGATCCTCCGGGCCGCAGACCCTCGTCTGCGCGCTCTCCTATTCCGGTGAGACACGACGCACGGTGGAGGCGGTCATCGCGGCCAAGAGCATGGCCGCGATGGTCTTGGGGATCTCCAGGGACCAGACCGGGACGATCGCCCAGCTCGCCGACCACTTCCTTCCCAACGCCTCGCTCGAGGAACGCTCGAACTGCCGGACCGGCAGCTTCCAGGCCGCCTATCTGGCACTCGTCCTGCTGGGTGCCCACACCGCGCATCGCTCCGGAGCCCTGGACGACGATGGGCTGGAGTCGGTCCGCGACGGCATCCGCGCGCTGGCCGACGCGGTCCAGCGGTACATCGAGCCAGCCGAGGAGCTCGGAAGGGAGGCGGCGGCGCGCATCCGGGAGGCTGGCACGGTCCATTTCATCGGCGGTGGCGAGGCCCACGCCGTGGCGCTATACGGATCCGCGAAACTATATGAGACGAGCAGTCGGCCGGCCGTCCCGCAGGAGACCGAGCAGTTCGCGCACTGCGAGATCTTCAGCCTCGAGCACGACTCCGTCGTCGTGGTGATCGCCCTGCGCGGGCCGTTCTACGAGCGGG
>JALZLU010000359.1 GCA_030858685.1 Chloroflexota bacterium
GTCAGGTGGAGTGGGCCAAGGAGGTGATCCCGGACGACACACCGGCCGGCTTCGCTCGCTATGGCAACACCGTGATCGGGCCGCCAGGCGAATGGACCACACTGCGCATCATCAAGGCCGACTTCGGCGGCGGTGAGTATCACCAGGCGTGGAGCAAGCGTGACGGCGAGCGCTGGAACAAGGGCGGCACCTACCGCTATGACGAGTTGGGCGACGACGCCCGAATCGGCTTGATCTCCATGAACAGGGGTGGCTTCGTGACGGAAGTCGACTGGCTGCGCGTTTACGAACTCGACGAGCGCGGACCCAAGCGCATCGTCGAGCGCTGACCTCGGGGCAGTGCCCCGCGCGTTTCGCAGCAGGAGTGGCCGGCGTCCATGGGCGCTGGCCACTCCCTCGTTTGACGGCGTCCGCCGCCGAGCCTAGAATCCGCCCCCGCTGGGTCCCCGAAGGCGCGCCGCGCCCACGGGGTCCTTTGCTTATCAGCCCGCCCGGGGATCTTTGATGAACAACAAGCCCGCCTACCTCTCACGAGAGGGGCTCCAGAAGCTCCGCGAGGAACTCGACGAACTGGTCAATCTGCGCCGCGCGGAAGTCGCCGGACGCATCCATGACGCCAAGGAACACGGCGACGTGACGGAGAACGCCGAATACGAGGATGCCAAGAACGAGCAGGCCTTCGTGGAGGGCCGCATCCAGACCCTCTCCGCGCTCATCAAGAACGCTGTGCTCATCGACGAACACACCTCCACGACGCATGTGCAGATCGGTTCCACGGTGGAGATCGAGTCGGGTGACGGCCGCGAGAAGTACACCATCGTCGGATCCGCGGAAGCGTCACCCACGGAGGGCAAGATCTCCAACGAGTCCCCTGTCGGTCGCGCCCTCCTTGGTCACAAGAAGGGTCAGAAGGTGACCGTTTCGGTCCCGTCGGGAGACTCGGTCTACAAGATTGTCAGCATCAGCTGACGGCCGTCGAAGACGCCCCGCGACGCCTCGGGAGGCGCCATGTACTGGGCCGATGAGGTCGCGGCCGCGGTCGAAGGTCCGCAGGTCGTCAATGATTCCAAGACGCCTTCGGGCACCGTCCATGTAGGCAGCCTGCGCGGGGTCGTGCTGCACGACGCCATCCGTCGGGCGGTCGCCGAGCGCGGCATGGACGTGCACTTCCGTTACGGGGTCGAGGACCTCGACCCGATGGACACGCAGGCGCTGTTGACGGCGGACGCCGTGGAGCAGGCCATGGGCATGCCCCTGGTCAACGTGCCCGCTCCGGAGGGATCGCCCCAGCCCAACTACGCGCGCCATTTCGCGAGCCTCTTCCTGGAGACGTTCGAGGGGCTGGGCATCCGCCCCGAGTTGTACTGGATGAGCGAGCAGTACCGCTCCGGCGCCATGGATCCGTACATCGCCCTCGCCCTGGACCGCGCCGCCACCATCCTGGATGTCTACGCGACGGTCAGCACCGTGCAGCACCCGCCGGACTGGTTGCCTGTCCACGTCATCTGCGAGGCGTGTGGCCGCATCGGCACGACGGACGCCACGGAGTGGGATGGCCGCGAGGTCAGCTACGAGTGCCGCCCGGACCTCGTGACCTGGGCCACCGGCTGTGGCAACCGCGGCCGGGTGTCGCCCTTCGGCGGCCAGGGCAAGCTTGTCTGGAACGTGGAGTGGGCCGCCCGTTGGAGCCTCCTGGGCGTGACCATCGAGGGCTGCGGCAAGGATCTGGCCACCCGCGGCGGATCGCGCGACCGCTCGGATGCCATCAGCGTGCGCGTCTTCGACCGCGATCCGCCCATCAACGTGCCCTACGAGTTCCTCAACATCGGCGGCAAGAAGATGAGCACCAGCAAAGGGCAGGGCGCGCCCGCCCACCGCATGGCGGAGCTGCTGCCACCGGAACTGCTGCGCTTCCTCTTCCTGCGTCACAAGCCTCGCCGGGCCCTGGATTTCGACCCAGGCGGAGACACCGTACCGGGACTCTTCGATGAGTTCGACCGCATCGCCGCAGCCACGGCTGGCCTGCCCGTCCGCGGCGAGCTGCCCCCGGCCCCGGAGCGCATCTTCCGGGCCAGCCTGGTCGACCCGGATGCCGACCCGGCCATCGAGGGAGCCCGCTTCCGGCCCGCCTTCCGCCACCTTGCGCTGCTCATCCAGGTGCCAGGCGTGGACCTGCCCGCGCGCATGGCGGCAGAGAAGGGCGCCCCGCTGGACACGGTGGAGCTGGCCATCCTGGACCAGCGCGTGGCCGTAGCGCGGACCTGGCTGGACGGCTTCGCGCCCGACCGCTACCACGTGGAAGTGCAGGACGCGCTGCCCGCCCAGGCGGCCTCATTGGACGAAGCGCAGCGCCGGTTCCTGGCCGCGCTCGCCGCAGCGGCGGAGGCCGAACGACCCCGCTCGGGGGACGCCTGGCAGGATCTGATCTTCCGCGCCGCCGAATCCCTCGAGCTGGCCTCTGGCCATGCCTTCGGCGCGTTGTACCTCGCCTTTCTGGGGCGGCCCAACGGGCCCCGCGCTGGCTGGCTCCTGGCGAGCATGGAGGAGGACCTTGTCATTCGCCGCCTGCGCGAGGTGCCGCAGGACGCAACCGATGCCACGGGGGGAGCCGCGTGAGCGTCGGGCTGCAGCGGCTGCGCGAGGATGCCTCACGGATCCGGCAGGGCGCCCTGGACAAGGGCGAGGATCCGACGCTCGTGGACGAGGCCATCAGCGCGGACGAGGCCCGCCGCCGCCTGCTGGGCGAGGGCGACGCGCTGCGCAACGAGCGCAAGCAGCTGAGCGAACGCATCGGCACCTCCATCAAGGGAGGCTCCGACCCCAAGGGCAGCGAGGTGGTCGAGCTTCGCGCTCGCTCCACGGAGCTGGGCGCGCGCATAGCGTCGATCGAGGGCGAGTCGAGCGCGACGCAGGCGCGCCTTGATGACCTGCTGTTGCGCATCCCCAACCCGGCCGATGCGGACGTGCCGGTCGGTGGCGAGGGGGCCAGCGTCATCGTGCGCAGCTGGGGGGAACCGGCGGCGCGGGACGGCCGCAAGCCTCATTGGGAGGTGGCCGAGGCGAACGGGCTCTTCGATCTGGCGGCCGGTGCCAAGGTGGCCGGCTCCGGCTTTCCCATCTACCGCGGCGACGGGGCGGCGCTCCAGCGGGCTCTCATCGACTTCATGCTCGAACTGCACACCAAGGAGCACGGCTTCACCGAGATCTGGCCGCCGGCCGTAATCAACGCCGACTCGGCACGCGGGACCGGTCAGATCCCGGACAAGGAAGACCAGATGTACGTCGTCACGCGCGACGACCTATACCTGGTGCCCACGGCGGAAGTACCGGTCACCAACATCCACCGCGACGAGATCATCGAGGCGGACCGGATGCCCATCCGGTACGTGGCCTACTCGCCCTGCTTTCGCCGCGAGGCAGGCGCCGCCGGTGCCAAGACCCGCGGCATCCTGCGGGTGCACCAGTTCGACAAGGTCGAGATGGTCTGCTTCGAGAAGCCGGAGGCCTCCAACGAGACCCTGGAATGGCTGACCGCGCGTGCGGAGATCGTGCTCCAGAAGCTGGGCCTGCCGTACCGCGTGAAGCTCATGGCCACCGGCAACATGGGCTTCGTGCAGGCCAAGAAGTACGACCTGGAGGTCTGGGCGCCTGGCGTGGAGGACTGGCTGGAGGTCAGCTCCGTGTCCAACTTCCGCGACTACCAGGCGCGGCGCATGAACATCCGCTGGCGACCGCAAGCGGCCGGCAAGGCGGAGATCCTGCACACACTCAACGGGTCGGGGCTCGCCCTGGCGCGTACCGTGGCAGCCATC
>JALZLU010000367.1 GCA_030858685.1 Chloroflexota bacterium
TGAGCGCCGACCCCACAGACAAGTTGCTGGTAGCCAGCTTCCTCGAGAGCGGCAAGCGACGCCGCAACGCAGAGGACGAAGTCGTCAATCCCAAGAGCAACAACGACGACGACGACATCGCCCCGGCACCCGGTCTCAGCGCGGCCGCTGAGCTGGGCGTCGAGGTGGCCGTCGACGAAGCCGGCAAGCAGCCCTGGCAGGAGCCGCCCGCCAAGCTGAACTCCGAGGAGGCCGAAGAGCCTACCCAGGAGGAGCTGGACGCCATCGCCGCCGACATGATCGGCATCGACGATCCGGTCCGCATGTACCTCAAGGAGATCGGCAAGGTGCCCCTCCTCAACGCCGAGGAAGAGGTCGTGCTGGCCAAGGCCATCGAGCTCGGCGAGCAGATCGTGGAGGAGCCGCAGAAGGCCATCCTCTCGCTCTGGGAGTGGACCCGAAACGAGACGGAGCGCAAGACCCGCGAGAAGTATCCCCAGCACAGGCTGCCCTACAAGGAGGAGTCGGACCGTATCGTGCGGCGTTCCTTCGACTCGGCCGAGCAGGACGGGCTCCTCCAGGCCACGCCGGATCTCCACCTGGTCAAGGCCCAGCGCGAGACACCCGGCGACGCCACCAAGGGACTGCTCAAACAGGCCAAGGTGATCGTCGCTGGGTACAACGCGACGCCTGACGCGGCCAAGTTCCTGGACCTGGTGGACTTCGCCTACAACTCCACCCACAACGGCGACCTGGAGTCGCGCGACAATCCCGGCCTGTGGGGGCTCTACGACTGGAGCCGCGAGACGGCCAACGAGGCCATCCGCCGCTGGGTCATGGCCGGCCACGAGGCTGCACTCTTTCTGGAGATGGGTTGGGACCCGGAGATGAGTCAGGCGCACATCAAGGCCCGCGACCGTCGCGGCGTGTTGGTGCGCATCGGTCGCGAGGGCCGGGAGCAGTTGACCTCGGCCAACCTGCGGCTGGTCGTGTCGATCGCCAAGAAGTACATCGGCCGAGGCATGAGCTTCCTGGACCTCATCCAGGAGGGCAACATCGGGCTCATCCGCGCGGTCGAGAAATTCGACTACGAGAAGGGCTTCAAGTTCTCGACGTACGCCACGTGGTGGATCCGCCAGGCCATCACGCGCGCCATCGCCGACCAGGCACGCACCATCCGCATCCCGGTGCACATGGTGGAGACCATCAACCGGCTCATCCGCGTCTCACGCGGGCTGCTCCAGGAGCTGGGCCGCGAACCGACCGTCGAGGAGATCGCGGAGGCGATGTCCAAGGGCCAGGAGGTCCAGGTCACGCCCGACAAGGTGCGCGAGATCATCAAGGTCTCGCAGGAGCCGGTCTCGCTGGAAACGCCCATCGGCGAGGAAGAGGATTCGCACCTGGGTGACTTCATCGAGGACCGCGCCGCTCTGGCGCCGGCCGAGGCGGCCTCGCATCAGCTGTTGAAGGAGCAGGTGGAAGCGGTGCTCGACTCGCTATCGGGTCGCGAGCGACGCGTGCTCCAGCTCCGTTTCGGCCTTGAGGACGGGCGCGCCCGCACCCTCGAGGAAGTGGGCAAGGAGTTCAACGTGACCCGCGAGCGCATCCGCCAGATCGAGGCCAAGGCGCTGCGCAAGCTGCGTCACCCCTCGCGCAGCCGCAAGCTCAAGGACTACCTGGAGTAGAGTCCTACGACCACGCTGGCAGCACTTGGCAGCATATACGGACGCAAGCGGACTGACCGAAGCGTGGACGGCCCGCGGGGACTCGCCGCCCAGGGCCGTGGCGTGAGTCGCCGTTTTCTCCGATCCGCTTCGCCCACTCGGTCGGACACTGTCTGGTCACGGTCCGCCACTCGGAGTTGGCCCAGCCACCGTCGGCGGGTCCCGGCGGCAGCGCCGCTGCGTCGGGCGCCACCAACTTGGTCGCCTCCACCCATGCCGGCGGATGCTAGGTAGGCGCCCGCGGGAGGGCGGCTACCCCGCTTCGGAGATACGCGTGCGCCACCGCCGTCGAAATACCGCGAGCGTGATCAGGAACGTGAATGTACCTGCAAGCAAGGCGACGTTGCCGGCCGTTCCATCGGTGAAGCGATCCGTCGGCGCAGCGGTGGCCGTGTCGGGCAGGATCGGCCCCGGGGCGCGTCGTGCGTCCGTGGCCTGCTCGAAGTCGTAGGCGAAGCTGATCAGCGCGGGCTCGTCCCACCGTCCAGCCATGAAGGTGATACCGATCGGCAAGCGACCCACGAAGCCGGCAGGGACGGTGATGG
>JALZLU010000368.1 GCA_030858685.1 Chloroflexota bacterium
AGCACCGGCAGCGCCACCAGGAGCGACGGTCTCAGCTTGCCCCGCCGGCCAGGCGATGTGGTGGTCGTCATCGACACCAGTATGCCGAGGCGGATTCAATCGCGCCAACCGGCAGATCCACCGATCAGGCAGGTCTGCCGATGAGCCCTGTTCGGCGCTGTGCAAGCAGCACCACGGCCGGCGGGACGAGCAGACCCACCCCCAACAGGCCGAGGGCGGTGTAGGACGCACCCGCCACGATGAGCCCGGACGACACGCTGGCCACGGCCGCCGACGTCCAGATCATGGCGTCCCCAACACCCTGGACACGTGTCCGCTCTCCGAGCGTCAGCCCTGCGGTGAGCATCGATGATCCTGCCACGAACCCGAGGTTCCAGCCGTAGCCGAGAAGGAAGAGAGCAACGGTCAACAGCGGACCGCCATCGACCGGCGCACCGGCCGCGATGAGGGCGCCGAAAGCCAGCGTGGCGAGCCCGACGCCGATGATACGAGGGCTCCCGAATCGGTCAGCGAGGCGCCCGGTGATCGGCGAGAGGGCGAACATGCCGAACGTATGTGCCGACAGGACGAAGCCGACGGTCTCGAGTCCGTGGCCATGATCGGTCAGGTGCAGGGGCGTCATGGTCATGATGAGCACCATCACGACCTGGCCGGCGGCCAGCGTGACCAGGGCAACCAGCACCGACGGCCTCCACAGGATTGCCGCGAGTGATGACGGCTCGACGCCAGTTGCGGGCGGAGCGAGGGCCGATGGGTCGGCCAGGTCGTACGGCTCCGGCCGCAGGAAGATGAAGGCGATCGCCCACGCCGCTGCGACGCAGCAGAACGTGAACATGAACGTGCCGGCGAGCGGCGGCAACCCGAACGACTCCGCGAGTGCGCCAGCCGGGGCAACCAGGTTTGGGCCGCTCACCGCGCCGATCGTCGACCCCCACACAACGGTCGCGATCGTCGCGGCCCGCCGCTCCGGTGGAACAAGGTCGGCGGCGATGTAGCGCCCAAGCTGCCCGGCGCCGTTGGCAAAGCCGGCGAGCGCGGTACCGACAAGCAGCAGCGGAAGCGAGGCCAACAAGACCCCGGCGAGCGCGACGGCACCGCCGAGGGTACCGCCCATGATCCCCAGCAGCAGACCCGGCCGTCTCCCGACCCGAAGCATCAGGAAGGAGAGGAGTCCAGCGGCGGCGGCTGTCCCGAGGGTGCTTGTCGCGTTTGGCAGGCCGCCCGCAGCATTTCCCGCGATCTCGGCAGCGGCCAACGTGCCCGCGGTGAGAGCCGCGATGTACGCGGTCGTCCCCAGCGCCGACACCGCGAACAGGGTCCAGATCATTCGACGCCGAAGCATCGGCAGACGTGAGGCTTCGATGGGGCGCGCCATCACTCCCCCGCGTATCGCTCGAGGAACCCTCGGAGATCAAGCCCACTGTCGCGGTGGGCGGCGGCGGCCTCGCGTCCAATCCAGCGGTAGTGCCAGGGCTCGTACGAGAAGCAGGTATCCGCCTGGCTGCCGGCCGGGTAGCTCATCACGAATCCGTACTCGCTCCCATGAGCGGCCATCCACGCTCCCTCCGGGGCCTCCACCGCCCAATCGCCGAAGCGGCCGCCCCATCCCGGAGAGCTCAGATCCAGTGCAGTACCGAGCTGATGCTCCGAATGGCCGGCCCGCGCGCTGCGGTTCAGCGCTTCCGCGTAGCCCAAACGTGCGACCCAGCTCTCAAACGTCGCGGCCTGGGTGGCATATGACCGATACCCGGAATCGATCAGGATGGTGAACCCGGCCGCATCCCACGCCGCCGCCATTGCCGCCAGGTCGTCGAGGAGCGCGGCTCGCACGAGCTTCGTACCGGACGTGCCGGACAGACCTGCCTCGGATGCCGCCACCAGGTCATTCGGCACATAGCTTGCCGTCAGGGCGTAGGTGCGGTCCAGCACCACGAGCGCCTGCTCGGCGACCGGCGGTGCAGGCAGATCGCGGTCAACACAGTGGTCGGTGACGAGGCCGGTGCGATAGGCCGCATCCATCCTGGGCTGGACCGGCCGCTCAAAGGAGCGATCACTGATCAGCTCCGGCAAACCGCTTTCGGGCGCGCCCGCCGAACGCAACGAGGCCACCGCGGGCGCGGAAGACGGAGCGGTCGTGGCGGCTGGGACCGAGGTGACGGAGCACGCAGCCAGAAGGATTGCCGTGACGACCAGCCCCGCAGGCGACAGTCGAATCATGCCGTTGCCAGCTCCTCGAGCGTTGCGGTCTGCTCGGTGGTCCCATCCGGCGCCAATGGGATGATCGCGACATGGTCCGCACCGGCCGCCAGCATCGCGCCGATGCGGTCCCGGATGAGCTCGACAGGACCGATGGCAACCATGGCGTCCGCGAGACGGTCGCTCCCCGGTGGCTCCCAATCGGATGGCGCGAACCCCTGGAGCTCCCACGATGCCTGGTAGGTCGGCGTGCGCAGGTACGACTTCAGGTAGGCGCGCGCTGCGGCCCGATCGTCGGGCTCGCCCATGACCACCGGCAATGTGACGGCCAGCGTCGAATGCCCATCATCGGCGGCGGCATCCAGGCGTCCTCGCATCCAGGCAACGCGCTCCGGCGTGACGAGGTACGGCAGCGCACCGTCGGCATCGGTCGCGGCCAGATCAGTCATTCGCTCGCGGAGGGCAGCGATCAGCACCGGTGGCTCGTCCGGCTGCACCGCCCGCGGACCGAGGTAGACGGCCGCACGATATGCAGCCAGGTAGGAGCGCATCCGGCTCAGCGGACGCTCGA
>JALZLU010000370.1 GCA_030858685.1 Chloroflexota bacterium
CGCACTAGAGGGTGAGTCCCCGCTAGCCCGCGTTGGTGGAATCTGCAACCTACGGGACGTCCACGACGCTACGCCGCCCGGCTGGCAGGTCGGGCGCCCCTACTACCACGTCGAGCGGCGGCAGTGGGTGCAGTACAGCTTCGATCCGTCCGAGCGGCCCGTGGTCGGGCTGCGGAGCCGGGAGTGGACGGCTGTGAGCGCGACTGAGGTGGAGTGCGTCCGTGAGATGGCGCGGTGCCTTCGCGAGATCGGCGAGGGACGGGCGCCGCGGTAGCCGTGCCGACGGTGAACCTGTGGCGCAGCAGATAGCGAAGGCATTGACAACAGACCGATACTGAGCGCGACGCCCGAAGCGCAGGCTCGCCCAGCCACGAGGCCCGCTCTGGCCGTAGGGGGGCGCGATGCGCCCGGAAGGGATCGACCGATGACGCATCGCGCAAGCGCGTTCGGACGCCGCCTCTGGTCGCGCCACGGGACCGTCAGCATCCGTGCCTTGTTGCTTGTGCTCGTCGGCTCGCTGGCCGGGGCTCTGCTCGTAGGTCCCGTCACCGCGGCAGGGAAGCGGCTCGACGGCAACGCCAGCGTGCGAAACGCGAGAGAGGTCACCGCGGTCAGGACGGTGAGCGCCGCCGGGATCGTGAGTACGAACTCGCCGTTCCAGTGGGTCGACGTGCCTGGCATGAGCCATACGGTCGGCGTGCCCGCGGGGCAGCGAGCCCGCCTCGTCATCACCTTCTCGGCGCCGGTGAATTGTGTGGACGCGGCCGGCGGCGCGGCGAACGAGTGCTACATCAGGGTCCTGGTGGACGGCCTCGCGACCGCTGCCCCCGCCGAGGTGCTCTTCGCACGAGCGGACACCGCCGGCAGTTGGGATGCCAACAGCATGCAGTTCGTCTCGGAGGCACTGCCCGCCGGCGTGCACACCGTAAAAGTGCAATTCCTTCACATTGAAGCGAACGCATCGATGAACCTCGACGCCAGAACGCTGACGGTGCTTCGGGCATACGTCCCGGCTTAGGCCGGACGCGGGAATTTCGAGGTCGGGCTCCGCAAGCCGCGAGTGGACTGCGATCGCAGAGTCCGAGGATGCGCCGTGCGCGAGATGGCGCGCTGCCTTCGGGAGATCAAGGAGGGACGGGCGCCGAGCTGACTGAGCAGCTAACTGAGGCCCATTCGGTCCCATTCCCACGCTGGGGAGCACGCCGCACTCACCGGCGCACTTAGAAGGCGGCTGCTCTGTCCACTGAGCTACGGGGACGGCTCGATATGGTACCCGCGCTCGATGGGCGACCCGTCGGGCCTGCCCTGATCAGATCAGGCGGGCAGCGCCAGCCGGACGAGGAAAGCGATGGCCAGGATCACGCCGATGAGGACGATGAACGCGACCAGACCGCGGACATAGTCGTTGGGGTGACCAACAGGCGGAAAGTCTGTGCGTCGGTCGCTGTTCATGTCGTCGAGCGTACCACCCGCTGAGGTGCTCGCCCCGTGCGATCTCCTGCCACCGGCGCTTCGTGTCACCAGCACGTTGCGGAGCGTCACCGGCACGTGCTACCGTCCGCGACCCGCCTCAGGCGCCCACGCGAGGTCCCTCGGCCCGTGACCCAAGACCGCCGCGCCGCCGAGAGCATCTCCCTCGGCCTGCCCCGATCACCAGGTCAGGCGGAGCCACTGCCCGACCTTGCCATGGATACGGATTGGCAGGCCCAGCAACGGCTCTGGGGACACTCCTTCCATCCGATGTGCAGCTACCTGGGCTCGTTCCCGGCGGCCTTGGCGCAGGCCTTCATCGGCCGCTACAGCCGCCCGGGTGACGTCGTCATCGACCCCTTCAGCGGCCGCGGCACCGTGCCGCTGCAGGCCTGCGCGGAGCGGCGCATCGGCGTCGGCGTCGACCTCAACCCGCTAGCGGCCGTGCTGACGGCCGCCAAGACCGATCCACCCATCCGCCGCGAGGCCGAGTCCCGGCTCGACCGCCTGCGTATCGACTGGTCACGCGCGAGAGCGCACTGGCTGGACGCGTCGCGTGGTGCCGCGATCGACGCTGAGCTCGCCGCGGTGCCTGCTGTCCGCGGAAGCGGCCGGCGGCTGGAGTCACTTCCCTCAGCCGTCGCTGGTCTCTTTCATCCCACCACGCTGGCTCAGTTGCTGTTCCTCCGTACGACACTGGACGGGTCACGTACGGTCGATCGATTCCTGCTGGCCGCCGTGGCTGGCATCCTGCACGGCAGCAGCGGGAGCTACCTCTCGACAGCGATGCCCAACGCGTTCAGCCTCGCCCCCGCCTACACCCGCCGCTGGTTGCAGGGCCGTCACGTACCTGCGCCGGAGCGTGACGCATTCGCGCTGGCGTCGGCCAAGCTGGACCGGCTGTTCCGGGATGGCCGACCAGTGCAGAGAGGCGTGGCGCTGGGTGGTGATGCACGAGACGCCGGACCCCGGATCGGGGCCGCATTGCGTTCCCGAGGGATGCCCCATCGTGCCCGGCTCGTGGTCACCAGTCCGCCCTATCTGCGCGTGATCCGCTATGGCTCGTACAACTGGCTCAGGCTGTGGTTCTTGGGCCACGACCCAGAGCAGGTCGATCTGGACACCACGCCGCCCGCTGGAGCGGAGGCATACGGCCGGTTCCTGCACGAGGCCCTCGACTCCATGCGCGAGCTCCTCACGGACGATGCCGTTCTCGTGCTCGTACTGGGTGACGTCGCCACGGACCACGGCCGCGCGCGCGGCACGGTCACGGCGCTCGCTGAACTGGTCTGGGAGCTGGCGGCCGAACCGGCTGGCTACCGTCTGGCGGGCATCGTGGCGGACCCAGTGGCGCCGGCCCGCAAGCTCACTCGCATGTGGGGCGCGGAGGCTGGCCGCGCGACGAGCACTGATCGCTTGCTCATCCTGGGTGCCTCCGAGGCCGGCCGCCGCCGGGCGCTCGCGGGGGCCGCGACTCCTGTCGACTGGAGCCGTCGACGGGGGGCGGCACCTCCCCCGGTCAAGCCCATGCCCGCGGCTATACTCGCGCCCTATGCGGCAGATGTATCACCCGGACGACCTGGCGGCGATGGATCCGCTGGTCCTCATGAAGAACCTCGACCACGTTCGCATGACCAGCCGGCGACTCTCCTACGTGCTCCAGCAGCAACTCCACCTGTACGTGCCGGAGGCCAATCAGGTGCGTGAGGAGATCGATCGATACGTCGAGGCTGAGCGGCAGATCGAGTCCGAGCTCGCCCGCCGCCGCATCCGCGCCTGATCAGCCGGCCAGCGCCACCCGGATGACCGGTGAACGTGTGGCGCGCTCCTCGTCGACGACGCGCTGCGTCATGGCCGCCAGTCGAGGCATCTCCGTCAGCGCGAAGCTGATGCCTAAGGTCGCCAGCGACTCGTAGTCCAGGCCGCGATAGGTGCCGCGGGCGGCTGTGGCGCACATCTCGTCATACAGTTCCGGCCAGGAGACGCCGCTGCGTCGATAGCAGAAGCGTACGAAGTCCATCGCCTCGGGCGACGGTGGTGCACTCCGTACCACCGGGATGTCCACGGCTTCTCGGGCCGCTGGAGTCATATCGCTCATCACTGGAACGGCCGTCCTGCGGCCTCTGCGTTCGATCGACACCCTCTCCTCACCCTCATCGGGGCAAGCACACACGGCGCGCCGGCTCCCGGAAATACGTAGCACCGCTGCCTCTATCGAAGCGCGCGGTGCCCCTGGGCCGAGACTTCGGCGTCGCTCCCTCGATACGGTACGAGCGCCGCTGTCCGACCGGTCCGGTCCATCCTAGAGCGCCTCAGCGGCGGGCGGAAGGACCTTCTTCCACCAACTTGTCCACCGACTTTTCCACACGCTCGACGCCCAGTCCGGGAGCCCTTCCGATGACCCATCGGCAGTCGTCGTCAAGCTCCAGTCCGCCGAAGGGTTCGCTCGCCAGGAGCAGGTTGCCGTCCAAATCGACCCAGTCAGCAAGGCTCGCCAGGGCTGCGCCGGCGGCGATGCCCACGCTCGTCTCCTCCATGCAGCCGAGCATCAGCTTGAAGCCCAGCTCGCGTGCGCGCCGCATCATTCGCAGCGCGGGGCCGACGCCGCCGCATTTCATGAGCTTCACGTTGACGCCCGCCACGACACCAACAAGCGACTCGAGTCCCGTCTCCGTCTCGCAGCTTTCGTCGGCCACGATGGGCAGCGGGCTGCGCTCCTGTAGCCAGCGCATACGGGGCAGCGCGTGAGCCGGGAAAGGTTGCTCGATGAGCTCCACTCCCAGACGCACGAGTTCCGGCAGCAGGCGCAGCGCGGCCTCGGGCTCCCAGCCGGTATTGGCATCGACACGGATCGGTCCCGCGTACACGCTGCGGACCTGCTCCAGCGTCGCCAGGTCCTGCGTACCGCCCAGCTTGATCTTGAGCGCCGGGAAGTGGCCCGCGCGCTGGGCCCGCATCGCCACCGTGGCCGGTTCGTCAAGGCCGATGGAGAGATCGGTCGGCGGGATGTCGGCGGACGTGCCCAGCAACTCGGTGAGTGGCAGGCTCAGTCCGCGGGCCACCAGGTCGTGCAGGGCGATGTCCATACCGGCTTTGGCCGCCCCGTGCCTGCCCACCACGGCGGCCATGGCCTGGCTGGCGCGAAGGAGCCAGGCGCGCGCGTCGGGCACGTTGGCGGGTGGGTCGCCCAGTCCGACGATAGCTTCCGCCAGAAGCGGTGCGATCGCTCGGACGGTCCCGGCGGTCTCGCCGTAGTAGGCCACCGGGTAGGCCTCGCCAAGCCCGTGCAGACCAGCCAGGTCGATCTCCGTGATGACGGTCGTGGCCACCTGGTCCGGCTCATGGCGGGCGATACGGAACGGGTCGCGCAGGGCAAGTTGCAGGACCTGTGTCGCGACGTTCACGGTCCAGCCGCCGTCAGGCCAGCGCCGTGCGCAGGGCGTCCAGGAGCCGCTCCGCCCCGAAGCGCAACGGATCGTCCGTGGTCAGTCCGGTCTCCCCCGCCACGCGATCGATCTCCGCGCGAGCCGCCGACTCAGACAGCAGGTGCGTGTCCAGGGCCACGGCCAGGATCGGCGAGGGACGGACCAGCCCAGCGACGTCCTGATGGATGCGGATGGTCTCGGACAGCGGCTTGATGGGCGATCCCCTCCCCTCCCAGCCGTGATGCTCCGCGCGACCGGGCTGATGGACCAGCACCATGCCGTGCGGCGTGGCGCCATGGATCAGACCCAGGGTCACCGCCGAGTAGGCCGGGTGATCCAGGCTTCCCTGGCCCTCCACGAAGATCCAGTCGCCCATGCCCTCGGCACGCTCCACCAGCCACTCCACGGTCCCCGCCAGGAAGTCGCTCACCAGACGATCGACCGCCGCTCCCCAACCCTCGATCATGACGCCCGTCTGCCCCGTGGCCACGAAGACGGCCGGCAGCCCGGCGGCCACGGCCGAGCGGCGCAACTCCAGCGAGACGCTCATCTTGCCGGTGGCGCAGTCGGTGCCCACGGTGAGCACGACACGCGTCCCCGGTCGATGCTCCCGGCGTCGAGACACGTCGCGGAAGTCCGGCGGGCGGCGGTGGTCCACCAGCTCCACACCACGCCCTGCGGCGGCAGCCACAAACTCTGGGTCATCGCCCACGAACTCGTGCAGCCCGGATATCACGTCCAATCCGGCCTCGATGGCGGCCAGGATGGTGCGCCGCCAGTCCGGCGGGATGCGGCCGCCCTGCGGCGCGATGCCGATGAGCAGGGCGGTC
>JALZLU010000384.1 GCA_030858685.1 Chloroflexota bacterium
TCGGCATCACTCGTGGCCGCCTTTCCCGTCACGCTGACGGACGATGAGGGAACCGAGGTCACGCTGGACGCGCCGCCGGAGCGGATCATCAGCCTTTCCCCGGCCAACACGGAGATCGTCTTCGCCCTGGGCGCCGGCGATGTCCTGGTGGGCGGCACGGACTTCGACGACTTCCCGGCGGAGGCTGCCGACTTACCCGATGTGGCGACCTTCACAGGTGTGCTCATGGAGCAGGTGGTGGATCTGGACCCGGAGCTGGTGCTGGCCGCAGGGAACGGGTTCACGCCGGCCGCTGACATCGAGCGGATGCGCGACCTCGGCTTCTCGGTGCTGGTGGTCTACGCTGAGACGGTCGACGAGGTGCTCAGCGACATCGATCTCATCGGCCGGGCTACCGATCGAGAGACCGAGGCGAGCGACCTCACGGCGCGGATGCGCGACCGCATCGAACAGGTGACCACGGCCACCGCTGCCTCCGGCGAGGCACCGCGAGTCTTCTACCAGATCGGATCGGAGCCAGAGATCTACGGGCCCGCGCCTGGATCGTTCATCGCCGACATGGTCCAGCTGGCCGGCGGCGAACCGATCACCACCTCGGACCCGACCGTCTTCTCCATCCCCGTGGAGCAGCTCGTGACGGCCGACCCAGAGATCATCGTGGTGGGCGACGCGGCCTACGGCGTCTGCCCCGAGCAGGTCGCGGCGCGTCCCGGCTGGCGTCAGATGACGGCAGTTCGGGATGGCGCCGTGCGGCCTGTCGACGACACCATCGTCACGCGGCCCGGTCCGCGCCTGGCCGAGGGGCTGGCCTCCCTGGCGGCGGCCATCGACCCGGCCCTGGAGCTGCCCTCACCTCCGCCGGCGGTGACGTTCTGCGCGCCATGAGCCGCCCTTCGTGAGTGCCGGCCTGGCACCCGACCTTGCCGCGGCGAGGCTTCGGCTGGGACGCTGGGAAGCGCTCCGCCGGCGTCCGTTGTGGCTATTGGGGCTGGGCCTGGTGGTACTGCTCTGCTCGCTGGTGGTTGGCATCGTCTTCGGCAACGTGCCCGTCGCGCCAGACCAGACGCTGGCCATCCTGGCCCATCGACTGCTTGG
Organism: Chloroflexota bacterium; assembly: GCA_030858685.1. Classification (GTDB taxonomy): domain Bacteria; phylum Chloroflexota; class Limnocylindria; order Limnocylindrales; family CSP1-4; genus Palsa-1032. The sequence goes on from JALZLU010000384.1 coordinate 1,096, forward strand.
CTGGGAGGGCGCCGTGACCTGGTCGCCGGCGGCCGAGACCATCGTCATGGAGCTGCGTCTGCCACGCGTGCTCACGGCCATGACCGTGGGCACCGGCCTGGCCTTGGCGGGCACCGTGCTCCAGGGGCTGTTGCGCAATCCACTGGCCGACCCGTACGTGCTGGGAACGGCCAGCGGCGCGGCCCTCGGTGCGGCCATCGCGCTGCTCGTGCCCGTCCAGGTGGCCTTCCTCGGCTTGGGGCTGTTGCACATCCTTGCCTTCGCGGGGGCGCTCATCGCAGTCTGGCTGGTCTATCGACTCTCCGGCGGAGCGTCGGCCGGATCGCTCACGTCCGTGCTGCTCACCGGCTACGCCGTGGGTTCGCTGCTCGCGGCGGGCCTCTCGTTGGCGATGTACCTCTCCGGCGCGAACCTGCGTCAGATCTTCTTCTACCTGCTGGGCAGCTTCGCCACGGCATCCTGGCAGCAGCTGCTGGTCGGGCTGCCGTTGGTGGCGGCAGGGTCCGCGTTGATCCTGATGCGAGCACGCGCCCTGAACGCGCTGTTGCTCGGCGAAGAGACGGCACTCCACCTGGGGCTGGACGTGCGCCGTGAGCGAGGCATCCTGCTCACGCTCGCTTCACTGGTCACCGCCGCGTCCGTGGCGCTGGCGGGGTTGATCGGTTTCGTCGGACTGGTGGTGCCGCACGTCGTGCGCATCGCGGTCGGTCCCAACGCTCGTGCCGTGTTGCCACTGGCGGCCGTCTTCGGGGCCAGCTTCCTGGTCTTGGCCGACCTGGTGGCGCGCATCCCCGGAGAGATCCCCGTGGGCATCGTCACGGCCGTGGTCGGTGCGCCCTTCTTCCTATCGTTGCTGCGGCGCTTCCGCAGCGGCTACGAGTTGTGACGGACGCGGGCGCCGGTGTCGGCGTCGAGTTCCGCGGCGTGAGCCTGGCCTATGGCGAGCGGGAGGTGCTGCGCGATATCGACCTGAGCATCGCCGCCGGCGAGCGCGTCTGCCTCATCGGGCCGAATGGAGCTGGGAAGTCGAGCCTCCTGCGCTGCCTGGCCGGGACCGCAAGCGCCCGACAGGGTGTCGTGCTGGTCGACGGCGTCCCGTTGGAGGAGTTCTCGCGTGAGTCGTTGGCACGACGCATGGCCATCGTGCCGGGACAGGTCCAGCTGCCTTTCGCGACGCGAGTGGAGGAAGTCGTGGCGTTGGGGCGGCTGCCCCATGAGCACCCCCTGCTGGGAGCGCGTCCGGCCGACCGGATCGCCGTGCAGCGGGCCATGGACCGTGTCGGCGTGGCACATCTGGTGGGTCGCGATGCGCGCGAGCTATCGATGGGCGAGCGCCAGTTGGTGGTGCTGGCGATGGCCCTGGCGCAGGGCGGAGGGCTGCTCATCCTGGACGAGCCGACCGTCCATCTGGATCTGCGCCACCAGGTGGAGGTGATGGCGCTGCTGGCGGACGTCAACGAGCGCGACGGCACGACCGTGCTGGCCGTACTCCACGACCTGCCGCTGGCCATGCAGTCCTTCCCGCGCCTGGTGCTGCTGGATGGCGGCCGCATCGTGGCCGATGGTGCGCCCGCCGCGGTGATCACGCCGCGGCGCGTGCGCGACGTGTACGGGGTGGACGCTCGTTTCGTGCCCGGCATCGGGCCTCCAGCTGCCTTGAGCGGCGGCTTTCCGAGATGAGTGAAGCGAGGGTCGGGCTCGGCCGACCTTCGGGCCGGCAACGGGCCCGGGTCGACTCCAGCAGAGGCCGCGCGAGACGGCGTTGATCGCCCCCGCCTCGGCGCTGGACCTACGCTCTACGCTTCCGTTTCTCCACCAGGAGCGCAGCGTCTGCCCGCGCGATGAGGTCGTCCCGAGTCTCCCCCTCCTCCAGAGCGGCGAGCCCCACGCTGATGGCTACCGACTCCTCGCTCAGGGCCCGCCCGATGGTCTCGAAGCGGCGGCCGACCTCAGCCGTATCGGTCCCGCTGAGCCC
>JALZLU010000417.1 GCA_030858685.1 Chloroflexota bacterium
CGTGCCGGTCGTGCCGGTCGTGCCGGTCGTGCCGGTCGTGCCGGTCGTGCCGGTCGTGCCGGTCGTGCCGGTCGTGCCGGTCGTGCTGTTCGTTGGGAGATGGGCGGTCATCGTACGTTCGAGTCTAACGGCCGGTCGCCGACGCCCGATGCGACCTGCCTTACCGGGCCTGGGCCTGCTACCCGTGCAGCTCATCACGATGGACGAACAGGACGCCCGTCACGCTCTGTCTCGGGTGATTCGACGCCAGATGACGCTCGCCGTGGCGGCACAAGCTGTCACCGGCCATTCTCATGGCAGCGCAGAACGCGACCGATCCCAGCGCGTCCCGGCACTCGCCGAGCGATGGACGGAGCAGTGTCGTGCCGGAACGCACCATCCTGGGCCCGCCTGTTCATCCATCGTGACGGATCGACAGGCTCGCCATCCGACCCAGGAGTGCCCCGTCTGTCAGCATCGCACCAGGCCGGCGCCGCTCGACGTCGACCGCGGAAGAGGACAGGTGACGATCCATGCACGCTCACCACGAAAGGCTCGATGAAGTCCGTCTCTGACGCGCTGCGGCCGTCCATGGCTGATGCGCGCACGGCGTGGGCGGCACGCGTGCGCGCGGATCGCCGGCAGGTCGAGCGCCTGCGCGAGTCCGCCGACCCGGCCGACTTCTACGCTCCCGTGGCCGACCGCTTCCGGCTGGATCCGCGGCGCACGGATGATCCAACCCTCGAGGTCTTGCGCTCCCTCGTCGCTCCGGGAGAGATCTGGCTTGACGTGGGGTCGGGTGGTGGCCGGTTCGCGCTGCCGCTCGCGCTGATCGCCCGTGAGGTCATCTGCGTGGAACCCAGCCCGTCCATGATCGCCGTGCTACGGGAAGGCATGCGCGAGCACGACATCAGCAACATCCGAGTCGTGCCCGAGCGCTGGCCCCTGCCGGATACAGCGGTCCGGGAAGAGGTTGACGTTGCGCTGCTCGCTCACATCGGCTACGACATCGAGGAGTTCGGTCAGTTCCTGGACGCGGTGGAGTCAGTGGCGCGCCAGCGGTGCGTGGCGGTCATGGGGGAGGGGGCCATGACCACGGTGGCGACTATGTTCTGGGATCCCGTCCATGGTGAAACACGAGTGGCGCTGCCCGCCCTGCCGGAACTCGTGACGCTGCTCCTCGCCCGAGGTCGGATCCCGGAGATCCGCCTGGTCGATCGCGAACCGCCGTCGTTCGGGTCGATCGACGAACTCCTGACCATGGCACGGCGACAGCTCTGGGTGCGGCCGGGCAGCGCGAAGGACGCCCGGCTCAGGGAACTCGTCCAAGGCGGCGCCGAGGAGCGCGACGGACGATTCGCCCTGGAATGGACCTCGACCCGCATCGGCATCGTGGTTTGGGAGCCGCCGCCCCGATAGTGGCCATCGGTTCAGCCCATCGTCTCGCCCGGCTGCGGGCTGATCACCTCCACGTCGCCCAAGCCGCGCTGGCGCAGCGCGGCACGCAGCTCATCGGGTGTGCCCGCCAGCAGCGGGAACGTGCCGTAGTGGATGGGCACGACGGTGCGAACGCCGAGCATCTCGACGGCCAGCGCGGCCTCACGCGGGCCCATCGTGAAGTGACCGCCGATGGGCAGGAAAGCCACGTCCGGCCGGTGCAGCTCCGCGATGAGACGCATGTCACCGAAGACGTCGGTATCGCCGGCGTGGTAGACGCGCAGCCCGTCCTCCAGCTCCACCACGAAGCCGACCGGCTCGCCCAGGTAGAGGGGGACGCCGGCGTCGGCGTCCCAGTCTCCCGCCGAGTGGTCGGCACGGACCATCGTGACGCGCAAGCCGGCTGCCTCGACCGTGCCCCCCTTGTTCATGCCGGTGACCGCGTCCTCTCCGCCGGGCACCCGCCGCGCAAGCCAGAGGCTGAGCTCGTGGATGCAGGGCCAGGCCGGACGCAGGCGCGCCGCCAGGGATACGGCGTCTCCCAGGTGGTCGCTGTGTCCGTGCGTCACCAGCAGGAGATCACAGGCGTCGACCTCCTGGGCCGGTCGCGGGGAACGCGGATTGCCGAACCATGGGTCGAAGAGGATCCGCTTGCCCCGGCGGGACTCGACCTCCACGCAGGCGTGCCCATACCAGGTGAAACGCAATGCGTCGTGCGCCATCAGGTCGCTCCTTCCGTGTGGTGTTCCTCGGTTTCGGCAGACGGTAGCGCGAGTCACGGGCCGTGCCGCTGGCGATATGCTCGGGCCACATGTCGCACTCATGGCAACGGGCATCAGCCGCCAGTACGGGAAGTTGGTCTGCGTGAAGCTCCTGCACTCCGTCATCGGTCCTGTGGCCACGAACCTCTACGTCCTGGGCGACGAGGCGAGTCGAGAGGCGCTGGCCATCGACACGGCGACGCCCTGTGTCGCCTGGCTCACGGAGCGGCTGGCCGAACGAGGCTGGACCTTGCGCTTCGTGATCAGCAGCCACCATCACTGGGACCACATCGGGGATAACGCGGCCGTCGTGGCTGCCACCGGAGCCACGCTCGCGGTCCACGCGGCGGATCGTCACGGCCTGGAGCGGCCCATGCCATTACGTGCCCCTTTCCCGATCCCGCCCTCCATCCCGGCCATGGATCTGGCGGAGGGCGGCCGCATCCGCTTCGGTTCCATCGACCTCGAGATCATGCACACGCCCGGCCACACGGAAGGCTCCATCTGCCTGCTGGCGTCCGGCGAGCGGCTGCTCTTCACGGGCGACACGCTCTTCCGTGCCGGGTGGGGCCGCGTCGACCTGCCCGGCGGCTCGGCGGAGCAGATGGTCGAGTCCCTCAGCCGGCTGGCGCGACTCGATGGAGACTTGCGCGTCCTGCCAGGACACGGACAGGAGACCACTCTGGAGCGTGAGC
>JALZLU010000250.1 GCA_030858685.1 Chloroflexota bacterium
CCTGCCATGCCCGAACTGGAGCTGGCCGGGCGGCTGCAGGACCTGGCAGCACGCAATCGGACGGACCTGGCGTCGTTCCTGGGCGCTGGCGTCTACCACCACTACGTGCCGCCGGTGGTAGACCAGATGCTGCTGCGCGGGGAGTTCTATACGGCCTACACGCCCTACCAGCCGGAGATCAGCCAGGGCACCCTGCAGACCATCTTCGAGTACCAGTCCCTGCTGGCCGAACTGACCGGTCTGGACGTGGTCTCGGCCTCGCACTACGACGGCGCGACGGCCACGGCCGAGGCGGCGCTCATGGCCGTGCGGGCCACGCGGCGCGAGCGGGTCCTGGTGAGTCGTGCCATCCATCGCCACTACCTGGACGTGACGAGCACCTACTTCGCGGGCGGGCGCCTGGTCCTGGAAGAACTGCCGTCCCTGCCCGACGGGACGACCGACCTGGCGGCGCTGGAGGCAGCGCTGGCCGAGGCTGACCGTCCCGTGGCGGGGGTGCTGTTGGGACAGCCCAACGCCTTCGGGCTGCTGGAACCGATGGCTGAGGCCGCGCGCCTGGCGCATGCCGCTGGAGCCCTCTTCATCGCTGTGGTCGAGCCGGTCTCGCTGGCGGTGCTGGCAACGCCCGCCGACTATGGCGCCGACATCGCAGCGGGCGAGGGACAACCGCTGGGTATCGCGGCGCAGTACGGCGGCCCTTACCTGGGCATCCTGGCCACGACCAGCACGCTCATGCGCCAGATCCCGGGCCGGTTGGTGGGCGAGACACGCGACCTGGACGGCCGGCGCGCGTTCGTCATGACGCTCCGCGCCCGGGAGCAGGACATCCGTCGTGACAAGGCCGCCAGCAACATCTGCACCAACCAGGCGCTCTGCGCCCTGGCCGCCACGGTCTACCTGGCGACCATCGGACCGCACGGCCTGCGCGACGTGGCCGCGCTGGGTGCCGCCCACGCCCGTCGACTCGAGAGCGCCCTTGCCGCGGTGGGCGCACCGCGCCTTCACACGGCTCCCTACCTCAACGAGTTCGCTGTCCGCGTGCCGGATGCGGAGGCGGTCCATGCACGCCTGCTGGAGCATGGCGTGCTGGCCGGTCTGCCACTCGCTCGCTGGTATCCGGACGACCACGAACTGCGTGACGCGCTCCTGGTGTGTGCCACGGAAGTGACCACGGCCGGGGATATCGAGGCTTTCGCCGCCGCCCTCACCGGGGTCCTGGCATGACCGAGGGCGCTGTCCGGGAAAGCGCGCTAGCGGGAAGCGCGAAACTGGCGGAAGGAACGCTGGTCGGTGCCGACACGGCTCGCGAGGAGGCCCGCCCGGGTCCGGCCGGCCGGCCGGCGGTGGGCGCGGCGCTCCAGCCCACGCTGGCTGAGCTTTCCCGTCCCGGCCGTGGCGGCGGCAAGGTGCCTCACCCACCCGACGACGCACTGGCCGGCATCCCGGCGAGTGCGCTGCGTCGCTCGCCGCTGGCACTGCCCGAACTCAATGAGCCCGAGGTGGTGCGGCACTTCGTCAATCTGTCGCACCTCAACTACTCGGTCGACAGCGGCTTCTACCCGCTGGGTTCATGCACCATGAAGTTCAACCCCAAGATCAACGAGTGGGCAGCACGCCTGTCCGGCTTCGCCACGCTCCACCCGCTGGCGCCCGACTCCCTGGCCCAGGGCACGCTCGAGCTGATGCTCGAGCTGCAGGACGCACTCGCGGAGATAAGCGGCATGACCGCCGTGACGCTCCAGCCGGCAGCGGGCGCCCAGGGCGAGCTCACGGGCATCCTGATGATCCGTGCCTATCACGCGGCGCGCGACGACGGGCAGCGTGATGAGGTCATCGTGCCCGACTCGTCACACGGCACCAACCCGGCCACGGCCTCGATGGCCGGGTTCCGCACGGTGACCGTGCCCTCGGCAGCTGATGGCGGCGTCGACCTGGACGCCCTGAAGTCGGCCCTCGGTCCCCGCACCGCCGCGGTGATGCTGACCAACCCCTCCACGCTGGGACTCTTCGAGCGGCGCATCGTGGAACTGCTCGAAGCGGTACACGAGGCCGGCGCGCTGGCCTACATGGACGGCGCCAACATGAACGCGGTGCTCGGTCGATTCCGTCCCGGGCAGGCCGGTTTCGATGTGATGCACTTCAACCTGCACAAGACGTTCTCCACGCCGCACGGCGGGGGTGGACCGGGCGCCGGGCCGGTCGCCTGCAACGCACGACTGGCACCGTTCCTGCCCGCGCCCCTAGTCGTCCGCGACGCCGACGCCGGCTTCCGGCTGGAACGTTCCGGCGAACGTCCATCGGCCATCGGCCGTGTGCGGGCATATCAGGGCAACGTGGGGGTCCTGGTCCGCGCCTTTGCCTATCTCCGGGCACATGGCGCGAGCGGCTTGCGTGAGATCAGCGATGACGCCGTGCTGGCCGCCAACTACCTGCGCATGCGGGTAGGGGAAGGATATGAGCTGCCCTACCCGGGTCCCTGCAAGCACGAGTTCGTGGCCTCGGGGCGTTCACTGCGGCAGGCCACGGGGGTGCGCACTCTGGACGTCGCCAAGCGCTTGATCGACCATGGCTTCCATCCGCCCACCATCTACTTCTCGCTCATCGTGGACGAGTGCCTGCTCATCGAGCCGACGGAGACGGAGGCGGTCGAGACGCTCGACCTGTTCGCCGAAGCCATGCTGGCGATCGCCCGCGAGGCGCGGGAGGACCCCGATCGGGTCAAGGCTGCCCCCAGCACGGCGCCCGTGCGGCGTCTCGATGAAGCGTCGGCGGCACGCAAGCCCGAGCTGCGCTGGCGTCCCATGGCGGGGGCGGAGACCCCCTGTCCTACCTGAGCCAGTGAAGCGGCACGGACGATCGCTGTTCGTGGCCCTTCTGGCGGGCGCAGTCGCTGCGGGTTGCCTGGGCGTGGAATCGCCGCCCTCACCATCTGCCTCGCCGGCTTCCGGCACCCCATCCGCCGTGGCGACCGCCGCGCGCACCGCCGACGAACTGGTGGGGGCCCTACCGGGCGATCCCGAGGGCTTCATCCCCGGGCCTGCCGACGACGCCACGGCCCTGCTGGGTGACCTGCTCTACGACCCGCTGTATCGCGTCGACGCGGCGTTCCTGCCGCGACCTGCCCTGGCCTCGGCGCTGCCGGAGGTGAGCAGCGACGGCCTGACCTGGACGGTGCCCCTGCGGACTGGTGGTTCATCACACGCCGGATCGCCCATCACGGCCGCCGATGCGGCCTTCACGCTGCGGCTGGCGGCCTCCAGCACGTGCCCCCTCGAGCGCGATCTGTGTGCTGCCGTGGCGACCAATCTAAGTGAGGCCAGCGCCCCCCAGCCGGGACGCCTGGTGGTCATCCTGCGTGCGCCGTGGGCACCCTTCCTGACGCGGGTGCTGGGCACGCTGCCCATCCTCTCCCAGGCCGCCCTGACCGACGCCGCGCAGGACCTCAGGGACGCCGCCACGGGGCTCGATGCGCAGGAGATCCGAGATCGCATCGACGGCATCACCGCGCAGACCAGCGCCGAGCGCTGCCTCGTCGCTGCGCCACCGGGCGGCTGCCGGCTGGCCGACCATGCCGAGGAGCTGGAGGCGGTCCTGTCCGAGGCGGGCGTGCGTCTGCCGCCAGCCGAGGCTTCGGCCGGCGGTGACGGAGTGATCGACGAGGAGGACCATGCCGCAGCCCTGCTCGAGGCGACGGCGGATCTCGCCGCCATGCTCGGCTCGGAAGGGATCGATGCCCTGGCGGCGGCCGTGTCGCTGGTGGACGTCCTGCGCCAGCCCCTTGGCGGCGGTCCGTTCCGATTGGACTCGTATGAGGCGGGCGCCTCACTGGAGCTCACGCGGCACGAGGGACACGTTCCGGAGCCGGCCTCGCTGGAGCGCATTCGTCTGGTGGTGCTACGTGATCCAGCCGTGGCCGCCACTGCCCTGCGCGCAGGTGACGTCGACTGGGTGGTGCGGGTCACGCCCGACCAGGTCGCCGCCTTGAGCGCCGACCCGATCATCCGTATCGCGGCGCATCCCGAGCCGCTCATCCGGTCCATCATCTTCAACGTTCATCCGGGGCGGGTCTACGAGGATGCCGTGACCCGCCGGGCATTCACGATGTGCATCGACCGGCGGAGAGCCGCCGCGGCGATGCCCGGCGCCAGTCCCATACTGGCCCCGAGCGAGACATCGATGGGTTCCTGGGCGGCGGCCGGCGCCCCTCCGGCGGTCGAACCTGATCCGGCAGAGGCACGGGCGCTGCTGGAGGGCGCCGGCTGGCAACGCGGCTCCGACGGCATCTACGCCCGCGGCGCCCTGCGCCTGTCCAGCGAGGTCGCGGTGCGCACCGGCCGCGCCGACCTGCTGGCCTTCATCCGAGCCGCCGCCGAGCAGCTTCGCGACTGTGGCATCGAACTGGTGGTCCGCGAGCTGGACCTGGCCACAGATGTCCTGCTGGAGCAGCTGCGCTGGCCCAACGAGTTCGAGACGCTCCTGCTGGCGCGCCCGCTCGCCATCGACCCTGCGCTGGACTTCGCGGCTTTCGAGGGCAGCCAAGCCACGAGCGCCCAGCATCCCACCGGCGCCAATCCAGGCGGACATGCCTCGCCGCAACTGGATGCCCTGCTGGTCGAGGCTCGACGCGTGCCCCAGACCGGGGATCGAGCTGGACTGTACGCCCAGGCGCTGGCGCTGATGGCGGTGGACCCGCCCAGCCTGCCCATCTGGTATGACGTGGCCC
>JALZLU010000456.1 GCA_030858685.1 Chloroflexota bacterium
GCGCTTGGCGATCTCCAGGGCCATCTCCGCGACGTGAGTGTGGTTCTCGGTCGGCTCGTCGAAGGTGGAGCTGATGACCTCACCCATGACCGAGCGGCGCATGTCCGTGACCTCCTCGGGGCGCTCGCCGATGAGCGCGACCATTAGCAAGATCTCCGGGTAGTTGGTGGTGATGCCGTTGTCGATGTTCTTGAGCAGCATCGTCTTGCCCGCCTTGGGCGGCGAGACGATGAGCGCGCGCTGGCCCTTGCCGATGGGATTCACCAGGTTGACCAGGCGCTGGCTGAGGTTCTTGGGGTCCGTCTCGAGGTTGATGAGCTCGATGGGATGGATAGGCGTCAGGGTCTCGAAGTGGGGACGGCGTTTGGCCGTCTCGGGATCCACGCCGTTGACCGACTCGACGCGCAGCAGGCCCCAGTACTTCTCGCCGTCCTTGGGGGAGCGTGTGACGCCGCCCACGCGGTCACCGGCGCGCAGGCCGAAGCGCCGCACCTGGCTGGACGAGACGTAGATATCGTCGACGCTGGGCATCAACCCCCGACGCCGCATGAAGCCGAAGCCCTCATCCACGATGTCCAGGATGCCCGTCGCGTAGACCTGTCCGCCGCGCTCCACCTGGCGCTGGAGGATCCGCTCCACCAGGTCGTCCTTGCGCATCTCGCGCGCGTCCGTCACCTCCAGATCGCCGCCGATCTGGACCAGTTCCTTGATGTTCTTGCTCTTGAGTTCGTTGATGTTCATGGTTCTCTTGATGGTCCTTCGGCTGCCGGGTAATGGCACGGATGGGTGCGCGGTCGGCTACCGGGCGTGGGCTGACTTGCCAGAGGTCTCTGGGAACCCCAGACCGAAGGTCGCCACGAGGAGGAGAGCGGACGCGCGCCGAGTCGGCGGCGAAGCCGGTCGATCGGGGGGCTAACGCGATGATAGCACCCCCTTGCCGGCGGTCAAGCGCCTTGCGGCTTGGCGCCTTGGGTGGGCGAAGTGTCCGTAAAGCCGCGGCGTGGGGCGTTCGCTCCGGTCTTCAGGCCTCCGCCATCTGGACGCGGTTCCTTCCTGCCTGCTTCGCCTGGTAGAGCGCCGCGTCGGCCGCCCGTAGGAGCGCGGTCCGATCGCTCCCGTGCGTCGACGTGCTCGCGACGCCCACGGATATCGTGATTCGGGCGGTGTGCCCAGGGCGGATGGCCACGACGCAGTCCTCGATCGCGCGGCGGATCGTCTCGCCGACGAGCGCTGCCTGGGCCAGGTCGGCGTGACGGACGGCGACCACGAACTCCTCGCCGCCGTAGCGCGCCAGCGTGTCGGACCCGCGTATCGCCCGCAGGGCTGCCTGTGCGAATGCCCGGAGCGCGTCATCACCGGCGGGATGCCCGTGGGTGTCGTTGAACGACTTGAAGTTGTCGACATCGATCATCATCAGCCCCAGCGGCTCTCCGTCACGCTCGGCGGTCGCGAGCTCGCGGTCCAGGAAAGGGTCGAAGAAACGAGCGTTGTGCAGGCCAGTGAGCGGGTCGGTCAGGGCGAGCTGCTGCATCGTGACCATCAGCCGACCGTTCGCCACGGCCAGCGCGACCTGCTCTGCGACGCGCGACGCCTGGCGTCGGTCGTCCCGCTCGAAGCTCTGGGCGGCGAGGCGCTCGAGGTGAATGACACCGACCACCTGCCCCAGGGCGATCATGGGCACGCACATCACGCTGCCCTGCTCGGCCGGATGCGCCGGACAAGGTAGCTGCAGGTCGTCCGCGACGTCATCCACCTGGTAGACCGAGCCGCGCCGGATGCCCAGGCAGCGGATGGGCGCATCCACGTCGACGAGGGCGTCGGGCGCCGCTGCCGCCACGCCCCAGGCCGCGCCGACCGTCAGGCGATCCTGCGAAGCATTGACCATCAGCAGGTCGCCGCGATCGCTGGGTACCAGACGCCGCAGCGCGTTCGCCGCTGCCTTCAGCAGGGACGACTCGTCGCTCGAGAGCGTGACCTGTTCGCCCAGCTTCGCGAAGACATCG
>JALZLU010000457.1 GCA_030858685.1 Chloroflexota bacterium
TGGGAGCCGGGCACGGTCCTCGACTGCAGCGCAGCGGCGCGAGTCCTCGGAGTGCGTCGGGATCAGCCGCTCGGCTCGGCCCACAACCTGGTCCCGGAGGCCCGCTTCCTGGCGGCCGATCCGGATATGTATCGATCGACCTTCGAGGAGGCGCTCGAGGCACTGGCTCGCTTCACTCCTGCACTGGAGGGTGAGACCGACCCCTCGCATCGAGCCTTCGGGCAGGTCCTCCTGGGCATCGAGGGACTGGCCCGGCTGTGGGGCGACGAACCGACGCTGGCGGGTCGCGCGACGAGCAGCGTGGCGTCGATCCTGCCGGGAGCGCCGCGAGCGGGCATCGGCAACACGCGCTTCGGGGCGCAGGTCGCAGCCGTGGTCGGAGCCAAGTGGTTGGAGGCCGGCGCCGCGCGGCTGGAGGCCGCTGCCACGAGGTTGGAGGCCATCATCCCGGCCGGCGATGCCAACGCCGAGGCAGCTTATCTGGCGCAACTGTCCATCCGCCTGCTGCCCGCTGAGCCGGAGATGCGCGACCGGTTACGGCTGTTCGGGTTGACGCGCATCGGCGAGTTCGCCGCGCTGCCGCGCTCGGCGGTGCTGGCTCGCTTCGGCCAGCTCGGCGGCGACCTCCATAACCTGGCACGTGGCCTTGACGGGCGGCCGCTGCGCCCTCGCCGCCCCATCGAACGGTTGCGTGCCGAGGCTGAGCTGGAGCCACCGGTGGATGGCCTGGAGCCGCTGCGTTTCGTGCTCCACCATCTGTGCGGCACGCTTTGCGAGCAACTCGGTGCACGCGGCGCGGGAGCCAGCCACGCGTCGCTGATGCTCTCCCTGGAGGGCGCGCCGGCAGGTGCGGCACCGCTCCGTTACGACCAGGCACTGCCCGAGCCGGCCGCCGCCCCCGATCTCCTGGAGCGCCTGCTGATGGCACGCCTGGAAGCGGAGCCACCGAACGCACCGGTCGAGCGCCTGGCGCTGGAGCTACATGGCACAGCACCGGCGGCCGGGCAGCAACTGGGGCTGTTCACGCCGCAGCTCGGCCGGCAGGCCGGACTGGACTGGCAACTTACCGGCCTGGCCATCCGCTTCGGACCCGGACGCATCCTCCAGGCTCGACTGCTCGACTCCGAGGCGGCGCTGGCGGAGGATCGATCGGCCTGGCGCCCGGCCGGCACGGAGTCGATCGTGTCAGGACCCGGGGTGGCTACCCAGGCACCAAGGGTCCGCGCATGACGCGCCTGCTGGAGGAGCATCCGCGCATCGAGGTCGATCTGGATGCGCTGGGTCGGCCCGTCAGCGTGCGTTGGGCGGGCCGCCGGGAGACCGTGGAGGTCTGCAACCACTGGCGTATCGAGGAGGCCTGGTGGCGCCGGCCGCTCCGCCGTGATTACTACAAAGTAGCCGGTCCACGGCTCCTGGCACTCGTCTACCGGGATGGCGTGGACGGCACGTGGCACCTGGAGCGTCTCTACGACTGAGACCCGCCTTGGGATCCGCCTTGGTGCCCGATCCGACTCAGCAGCGACGAACGCCTCGGGACAAGGCAGGCGCTGCTGCGGCGCCTATAGCCGACCTGCGCGGATGATGCGGTCGAGGAACTGGCGCGTCCGAGGCTCCTGGGGATCGCTGAAGATCCGGGACGGCGGGCCCTCCTCAGCGACCACGCCGCCGTCCAGGAAGCAGACGCGGTCGGCGATGTCGCGCGCGAAGCCCATCTCGTGCGTGGCGATGACCATGGTCATCCCCGCGGCGGCCAGCTCGCGGATGACGTCCAGCACCTCCGCCACCAGCTCCGGGTCAAGGGCGCTGGTGATCTCATCGAGCAGCAGGAGATCGGGCCGCATGGCCAGGGCCCGCACGATGGCCACGCGCTGCTGCTGCCCACCGGATAGGCGGTCCGGGAACTCGTCGCGCTTGTCGGCCAGCCCGAAGCGCTCCAGCAGCTCGTCTGCCGCCGCCTCGGCGACCTTCCGCGAGCGACCCAGCACCTTGATCGGCGCCAGTGTTACGTTCCTGACGACGCTCATGTGGGGGAAGAGGTTGAAGGCCTGGAAGACGATGCCGATGCCGCGCCGGATGCGGTCAGCGTCCGCGCCTCGGCGGGTGATCTCCTGACCGGCCACGGTGATGCGCCCAGCGTCCACCGGCTCGAGCAGGTTGATGCAGCGCAGCAGCGTGGACTTGCCTGACCCGGAGGCGCCGATGAGGCACACCACCTCATGCTGCTGCACGACCATGTCGATGCCTTTGAGGACCTCCAGCTTGCCGAAGGACTTGTGCAGGCCCTCGATGCGCAGTGCCTCGGTGACAGCCGGGGAGCCGGCGTTCGGCGAAGCGGTTTCTAGCTGCGTGGAGTGGCTCACCGTACACCGACCTGGGCATACCGCTTGCGCCGGTCGCGCTCCACCAGCCAGTCCGTCAGGCGTGCGAGGGGCACGGTCAGTACCAGGAAGAAGAGTGCCGTGATGAGGTATGGCGTGAAGTCGAAGGCCGCTGACGCCGCGATCTGGGCACGCCGGAAGGCCTCCACGATGCCCAGCAGCGAGAGCAGCGCGGTGTCCTTCTGAAGCCCGATGAAGTCGTTGAGCAGAGGCGGGATGACTCGCCGGACGGCCTGCGGCAGGACCACGTAGCGCAGCGACTGGAAGCGCGACAGACCCAGGGACCTGGCGGCAGCCTCCTGGCTGGGGTGGATGGAGTCGATGCCCGAGCGGTAGACCTCGGCCACATAGGCGGACCAGACCAGCACCAGCCCGACCAGACCCCAGAAGAGCACGTCGTTGGTCACGCCGGGTAGCCGCAGGGCGGGGATGCCCAGTCCCAGCAGGTAGATGACCAGCAGACCGGGCACGCCGCGGAAGAAGTCGATGTAGATGACGGCCATGAGACGGAAGGGAAAGAACACCGGGCCCGGCAGGCTGCGCATCACGGCCAGCAGCAGCGCCACGACGAGGATGAGCGCCTCCGCCGTGAGGAAGATGCGCACGTTCACCAGGAATGCCTCCGCCACGTTGGGGAAGGAGTCGGCGAAGACCTCCGCGTCGAAGAAGGACTGCTGGACGCGGGCCCAGCCCGGCGCGTTGACCAGCAAGTAGCCCAGCGCCGCGAAGACCACGAGCGTGCTGACGACCGCGATGAGGGCCCCTCCGCCGCGCGGGCGACGGAGGGATCGGGAGCGGCGTGGTGGAAGCGGCTCGTTGACCGACGAGTCGGCGATGCCGCTCATGAAGGCTCGACGGGGCGTCGGGTCACTCGAAGAAGGGGATCTCCTGGCCCTCGCTGATCCACTCGTCGTAAATGGCGTCGAGCGTCCCGTTGGCCTTGATGACCTGTAGCGCCTCGTTGACGCAGTCCGTCAGCGGGCTCTCCAGCTCCAGGACCAGGCCGACCTGGTCGACCTGATCGGATTCGGCGAACTGCCCGACCACCGTGCCTTCGGGATCCGGCGTGTCGAAGTCCTCCAGTTGCGCGTCGCGCATGAAGATGGCGGTATTGGCGTCCACGACCAGGCCATCGATCTGATCGTTCTGGAGCGCCTGGAGCGCATCCGCGTTGTTGTTGTAGACGGATGGATCGGTGTTCGGCGCGATGACGCCCTCGATCAACTCGAAGCTGGTGGTGCCCACCGCGGCACC
>JALZLU010000485.1 GCA_030858685.1 Chloroflexota bacterium
TGAACCACGTCAGGTCCGGAAGGAAGCAGCGTTAAGCGCTGTTCGCCGGGTGCCGCGGATCGGCCTGGTCCGAGCCGATCGCCTTGCTTGGGCCCATGAGCGTCTCGGTCGACGGAGGGTGCACGGCGTAACTATCCTGAGGTCGATGGACACCGAACCGATCCACGCAGCGTCCCACCACGCTCTCTATCGACGCTGGCGAGCCCAGACGTTCGGCCAGATCGTGGGGCAGACGGCGGTCGTCACCACGCTGCGCAACGCCGTCCGACTGGACCGCTTGAGCCACGGCTTCCTGTTCGTCGGTCCGCGGGGCACGGGCAAGACATCGATGGCGCGCATCCTGGCCAAGGCCGTCAACTGCTCCGACCTGCGCGAAGGCGAGCCCTGCGACGCGTGCATCTCCTGCGCGGCCATTCGCGAGGGACGCGCGCTGGACGTGCTGGAGATGGATGCGGCCTCGAACAACCGCGTGGATGACATGCGCGAACTCCTGCCCCGTGTCTACACCGCTGCCTCCGACCTGCGTCGAAAGGTCTTCATCATCGATGAGGTGCAGCGCATCAAAGAGGGCTGGGACGTGCTGCTCAAGACGCTCGAGGAGCCCCCGGAAGGCGTCCTCTTCATCTTCTGCACGACCGACCCGGGCCAGATCCGCCCGGCCGTGGTTTCACGGCTGCAGCGGTTCACGTTCCGCCCGCTGAGCGTCCACGACATCAGCGGCAAGCTGGTCCGCATCCTGGCCGCAGAAGGCCGCTCGGCGGAGCCCGAGGCCATCGACCTCATCGCCCACCTCGCGGCCGGCGGCATGCGCGACGCCGAGTCGATGCTCGACCAGGTGCTGGGGGGAGGGGATGGGCCGCTCACCGCCGACTCCATCCGCGACCTGTTGGGTATGGCCGAGAGCCAGGCCGTGGAGCGCTTCGTTTCGGCCCTCGCTGCAGGCGATGCGCTGGCCGGCATCACCATCCTCGACGAGCTGGAGTCGGACGGTCGCGACCTCATCGCCTTCGCGGAGCAGGTCGTGGTCAGCCTGCGCAGTCGCCTCGTGGCCTCCCTGACCGGGACGGGGGAAGCCAGTGCCGCTCCCGGCCTGGCACGCGCTGCCCGTCGGCTGAGCGGCGTCGACGCCAGCCGCGGCGGCCTGGGCGGTTACCGCTGGCAGCTGGAGCTCGCCCTGCTGGCAGCAGCTGCTCCGGCGCAGCACTCCGACGCCCCTGCCGCAGGTCCTGCGGCCGTGGCCGACCTCGCGCCCACTCCCAGGCCGCTTCGAGCCACGGCACGCTCTGCCAAGCCCGATGGCTCCGCAACGACCGACTCGCCCACCACGACCGACTCGCCGACCACGACCGAACGTTCCCCCGCGACCCACACACCTGCCGCCGCGGCCTCACCCGCCGCCCCCAGGTCCACGAGCGCCGCCAGGTCCACGAGTGCCGCCGTATCGGTCGCCACCACCAGCCCGGAGGACCTCCTGGCGCGCGTCCGGAGCGGCTGGGCGGAAGTAGTCGCCTACGTGGCACGCAATCCCGCCAATCGCCCCCTCATCTCCGCATGCCGGCCCGTCGAGGTGCTGGATGGCGTGGTCGTGCTGGGTTTCCCGGAGGACCAGGTGTTCCTGCGCGACATCGCCGAACGCAAGAAGGCCGCGCTCGAGGAGGGACTCCATCATGTCCTCGGACGCCCCGTCGGCGTACGCTGCGTGGCGACCAACATCGCGCTGGTGGAGCCTGTCGAAGCTGAGTCATCGGACCTGGTCGCGCAGGCCCGTCGGATCTTCGAAGGCGAGCTGGCCGACGTTCGGGACATCAGCTGACGAGCAGGAGGAACCACCGTTGGGCATGAACAATCTGGCCAAGATGGCCCAGCAGATGCAGGTCGAGATGGGTCGCGTGGAAGAGGAGCTGCGCTCCCTGGAGGTAGAGGGCACGGCCGGCGGCGGCGCCGTCACAGCGGTCGTCACCGGCCGCCAGGAGTTGGTATCGGTCAAGATCGACCCAGCGGTCGTGGACCCAGCCGATGTCGAGATGCTCCAGGATCTGATCACTGCTGCCGTCAATGACGCTCTACGTCGGGCGCGCGAGACCGCCGAGCAGAAGATGGCGCGCGTGACGGGCGGCCTGCGCCTGCCGGGGATGTGACCCACCCGTGACCGCCCTCGTCGAGCCGGTCGCCCGACTCATCGAGGCACTGGCTCGCCTTCCGGGGGTCGGGCCCAAGACGGCGCAGCGCCTGACGTACCACGTCCTTCGCGCGCCCGACGCCGAGGCGCGGACCCTGGCCGCAGCACTCATCGCCGTTCGCGACGAGGTCGTCTTCTGCGAGAGCTGCTTCAACATCGCGACCGGTCCGCGCTGTCCTATCTGTCTCGACCCCGGCCGGGACGAGACACGCCTGTGCGTGGTCGAGGAGCCGCTGGACGTGCTGGCCCTGGAGCGGACCGGCGCCTTTCGCGGCCGCTACCACGTGCTCCACGGCGCCATCTCACCGATGGACGGCATCGGACCCGACCGCCTGCGCATCCGAGAACTGCTGGCGGCAGCGGCCCGCCGATGCGCGGATGGTGAGCCGTTCCAGGAGGTCATCATCGCCACGAACCCGACGCTCGAGGGCGAGGCCACGGCGATGTACCTCGCGGAACGGCTGGCGGCTGACGTTGGATCCGTCACGCGCATCGCCCGGGGCATCCCCGTCGGTGGCGATCTGGAGTACGCCGATGAAGTGACCCTCGTCCGGGCGATGCAGGGTCGTCGGGAGCTCGACCTGGACCCGCCTCGATGAGCAACCTGGTCTCCGAGGCGGTCATCCGCCTGATGAAGGCGGTCCTGGTCGGGCTGCTGGCGCTGGTGCTCTACGCGCTGCTGACCGGGCCTTTGGGCGAGCCCGGATCGATCCCGCTGGCCCTTCTCTGCTGGCTCTCAGCGGCGGCTTTCTGGCTCCTGATCGAGACCAGTCCGCTCTAGGGGCACCGACGCTTGACGGGCGACTGCGAGGTGGCTAGGATAGGCATCCGCCGCGCTCGACCCAGGTCGGGCGGTGGCCCTCAACGAGGGCCAGGGCGGATCCCATCGGTTGACAGGCCGGTCGTGGACGTGCCACAATGCACTGCTGCGCCGGGACCGACCGCGGGATCGGCAGCCGCACCTTAACAATTGAAGAGTGGCAGGAGATCCGGATAACCACGAGCGGGAGCAAACCCCGAACTTCAAACGCCCGACCGCAAGGTCGATCGTTTCATCGGAGAGTTTGATCCTGGCTCAGGATAAACGCTGGCGGCGTGCATGAGACATGCAAGTCGAACGGACGACCAGGGCTTGCTCTGGTCGTTAGTGGCGGACGGCTGAGTAACGCGTAGGCGACCTGCCCCGAAGTGGGGAATAACTGCCCGAAAGGGTGGCTAATACCGCATGTGGTCACACGTTCGATCGTGTG
>JALZLU010000486.1 GCA_030858685.1 Chloroflexota bacterium
TGGCCAGCCAGCTTCGGATCCGCACCGAGCGCTAGATCGGTGCGTTCTGCCGCGGCCCTCGGTAGCGCATCATCGGGTCACGCTGCGTGGTCCACGACAGCGGCCTGAGCGCGCGTTCGCGGGCCGCCTGCCGCCGGAGGACTTCGCGCGCAGGTGGGTCTGGTCGAAAGCTTGTTCGCCCCGGGCGGGGACCTGGACAGCACGGAGCAGGACTGGATGCCCGCGGGGCCGAAGGGTCGGCGCGATCAAGTTCTCGTCTGACGACTGAGCCGACCACCGGCACAGACTTGACTTCTTCAGCCGGCGCGACCTTGCGGAGATCCCGGCTTGGGGCCAACTGCAGCGCGCATCAGCCCGTTCTCGTACGCGAAGATCACGGCCTGGACTCGGTCGCGCAGGTAGAGTTTCATGAGGATGCGCTTCACGTGGGTCCTGATCGTGGATTCCTCGACGACGAGCACGGTGGCGATCTCGCGGTTCGATAGGCCCCGAGCCAAGAGGTCGAGGACCTCTCGCTCGCGCGGCGTCAGCTCATGGAGCTTGGCTTGATCGGCAAGCTCGGGAGTCGGCTGCTGGGCCATCCGATCGATCACGCGCCGGGTGACCGAAGGCGACAGGAGCGAATCGCCAGCCGCGATCGTGTGCACCGCCGCGATCAACTCCTCGGGTCGTGCTCGCTTCAAGAGGAAGCCCGAGGCGCCAGCGCGGAGGGCGCCGAAGATGTAGTCGTCTTGCTCGAAGGTCGTCAGCATCAGGACCCTCGTGATCGGGACTGCCTGGGAGAGTTCACGCGTGGCCGCGATCCCGTCGAGGTCGGGCATGCGAACGTCCATCAGCACGACATCAGGCACCAGCCGGCGTGCTTGCTCGACGGCCTCCCGCCCAGTGGATGCCTGGCCGACGATCTCGATCGCGGCGTCCGCCGTGAGGAGCTCAGCCAGCCCGGCGCGCATCAGGTCCTCATCGTCGGCGATCAGCACGCGCGTCAAGCGGGACCTCGGTAGGGGATGCGGGCGCGGACGCGAAACGTCCCGTCGGCGCGCACGGTATCGAGGCTGCCGCCGAGCAACGTCGCGCGCTCGCGCATGCCGATCAGCCCGTGTCCGCCGGATGGCGGCGGCGAAACGTGCGCAGGCAGCGGGTTGGTGACCGTTAGCTCGACCGAGTCGTGGCCAAAGGCAAGCGCGATCCGGGCGCTGCCCGCTCCGTGGCGGGCCGCATTGGTCAGCGCCTCCTGCAGGACCCGGTAAGCGGCCTGATCAACGGGTCCGCCAAGCGCTCGCGCCACTCCCGATGCATCGATGGTGACATCCAGCCCCGACTCTCGATGGCGCGCGATGAGCGTGTCCAGCGACGCGAGTCCAGCCGGGAGGGCGACGACGCCAGGTCCCGAACCGCCCTCGCGTAGCGCACCCACGATGTGGTCGATCTCCTCTGCCGTCTGCTGTGCTAGCTGCTCGATCGCCTCCAGGGCGAGGAGCGAGCGATCGGGATCCTGACCGTGGCGCAGGCGCGCTGCGCCGGCGCGGACGGCGATCACGTTGATGGCGTTACCGGCGGAGTCGTGGAGATCGCGCGCGATCCGGGCACGCTCTTCGCCAACGGCCAGGAGACGCTCACGCTCCGCCTCACGTTCGGCCCGAACCACGCGTCCGCTCAGCTCGGCGATCTGTTCTCGCCGAAGGCGCGTTCGCTCGCCGGCGAACCAGGCGACGGTCCAGGCCAGACCGGTATGAAGGAACTCGGATCCGGGAACGATCCCCTGCGCGACGGCGGCTGCGCTCAGGTACCCCCCAAACAGCACGACCACCGTGGCGGCCGTGCCCAACGTCCACGGGCTCGCTTCTCCGCGGCTGGCGGCGAGCGAGTACAGCCCTGCGGCGGCGCCGAGCGGCAGGTCGAACCGATAGCCGAGGCCCGCCAGCAGCACACTGGCCGCCGCGGTCAAGGCGAAGACGCCGAGCGGAAAGCGCCGCGAGACGACAAGCGGCAGTGTCGAGCACGCTGCCAGCGCGACGCCAACCAGATCGAGTTCCGCTGCTCCGGGACTCGAAGGGCCGACTCCGCCATGCGTGATCAAGGCCATCGAGCCGATAAGCGCAGCGAGCGCGATGGCGACGTCGACGAGCGCTGGTGCCCTCGGCCGGGCGGCGAAGAGCCTGCGCGGCGTGACGGTGGATGACATCACGCGTGAGCGTACCTTCGGCAGACCCTGTTGGTCATCCCCCTGACGGGCGACCCGCATCCACTCGATGAGGACGGAGAAGACACCCCCGCAGGGCGTTTCGCCACATCCCGCGCGGCCCGTAGCCTGAGGACATGGGCGAGGTGGACCGACGCGATTCGAGTGGCGGCCAAGGCTCCGACACCGCGAGCACCCGCTATGCAGGAGGAGACCCGACATGACTGAGACCAGCCGCAGCGCCGGCACGGGCGGATCCGACCCGGGATCGGCTCCCGGCATACCGAGCTGGCTAAAGCTGCTGGGGATGGGCTTGCTTATCGTCGTCCTGCTGGTGGCGGCCATGATGCTCGCCGGTGGCGGACACGCGCCGCCCCCCGGGGCCCACTGATGATCAGGTCCAACGCAGGCTTCGACGCGGTGGGGCTCGCGATCCAGGTCGATGACGCCGTCAAGACGTATCCGCTGGCAGGCGGCGAGTTCACTGCCATCGACCACCTCAGCCTCGACATCGCGAACGGCGAGTTCGTCGCGATCGTGGGGCGGTCAGGCAGCGGGAAGACGACTCTGCTGAATCTTCTTGCCGGCATCGACCGACCGACCTCGGGGACCGTGCGCGTCGCCGGCGCCGATCTCGGCTCGCTGTCGGAAGACGGGCTGGCCGCCTGGCGGGGACGCAACGTGGGGCTGGTGTTTCAGTTCTTCCAGCTCCTGCCCACGCTGACTGTCGCCGAGAACGTGATGTTGCCGATGGACTTCGCAAAGAAGATCCCGATCGACGGGCGGCGTGATCATGCGCAGTACCTCCTGGAGCGAGTCGGTGTCGCTGATCAGGCCGACAAGATGCCCGCCACGTTGTCAGGAGGCCAGCAGCAGCGGGCTGCCATCGCCCGGGCATTAGCCAACGACCCACCGCTGTTGCTGGCCGACGAGCCGACAGGCAATCTCGACTCCGCCACGGCCGACGCGGTGTTGGAGCTGTTCGCCGGCCTCAACGCCGACGGGCGGACCATCGTGGTGGTCACCCACGAACGCGACATCCGGTCGATCGTCGGTCGCGAGGTGAGACTGCGGGACGGAGGCCTTGTCGCGGCCGACGCCGAGCGCGAACGGGTGACGGCATGACCAGCCTGCTGACCGTGAAGCTGGTCCGCGACCTGCGGGCGAGCTGGTCCCGGCTGCTGATGATGGTGATCGCCATCGCGGTCAGCCTGACCGTGTTCGGCGCCGTTCTCTTCGCCTGGTCCGCCCTGGGCAGGGAGACAGCCAACGCCTACATGAGCACCGAGCCGGCTTCGGCGACGATCCTGCTCGACCAGCCCATCGACGCCGAGCAGATGGCGGCGATCGCGGCCGAGGTGCAGACCATACCGGGCGTCATCGCCGCGACCGGGCGGACGCAGTTCACAGGCGAGCTTGAGGTGAACGGCCGCCTGCAGGAGATCCCGCTGCAGGTCTTCGTGGCCGCGCCGGATGACCCGATGCGGATGGCGAAGGTCGTCGTAGAGGGGGGCAGCTGGCCGCCAGCAGCCGAAGAGATCTTCATCGGACGCGATTCGCTCGGCCTGCTGGGCGTGGCAGTCGGCGACACGGTGACCGTCGAGGCGCCGAGCGGCGAAGGTCTCGAGCTGCGGGTGGCGGCTACCGTGTACGACCCGAGCCTGTCGCCCGCACGCCAGGAGCAGACCGGGCATGGCTATCTGTCCTCGACGGCGCTGACCACTTCCGGACTTCCGGCGCCGCTGGACCAGCTGAAGATCCAGGTCGCCGATCAGGACCAGACGGTGCCGACCCGCAGCCGCGATACCGTGGTGGCGGTTGCCGGAAAGGTCAGTGACTGGCTGCAGGCCGAATACGGGCTCGCGATCCGTGAGGTCCAGGTTCCCACGCCCTATGCGCATCCGCACCAATGGCAGGCCGATGCCCTGCTCGGCGCGCTGCTCGCGGGCGGGGCGGCCGCGCTGCTACTCAGCACCATCCTGGTGGCGAACATGCTCA
>JALZLU010000013.1 GCA_030858685.1 Chloroflexota bacterium
GAAGGCGGTGCCCTGGAAGCGGAAGCCGTCGATGGTCACGGAGGGCGCTTGGGACGGGAAGCCCAGCACCACATCGGCCGTGCCGCCCGCGCCGTCAGCACCGGTCAGGGTGACCGTCCAGGTCGTCACCGCCGCGCTGGCCACGGACGTGACGGCGGCCTCGGTCGACTCCTGGCACTGCTCGGCGGTGACGCTGCCAGGCGCTCCGCGGCCCAGGCAGAGCCGAACGTTCTCCGGGCCACCTGCCTCGGCCGATGCCTCGACGACGCCGGCCGCGTCGGACGTGAAGGTGAAGACACGATCGCGGCTCGAATCGGCCGCTGGACCGTCCACTCCCACGCCCAAAAAGGCGATCGAAGCCGTCCCGGCGGGCGGTCCGGGGCTGGCCGTGGGCACGGGCTCCGGGCTTGCCGTCGGGCTGGGCGACGGTGACGGGCTGGGGCTCGGCGAGGGGCTGGGGCTGGGCGAGGGGCTGGGTGATGCCGACGGGCTGGGCGATGCCGACAGGCTGGGCGATGCCGACAGGCTGGGACTCGGCGACGGTGATAGCGAGGGTGAGGGCGACGGGCTCGGCGATGGCGACGCGCTTGGTGAGGGCGAAGGGCTGGCGCTGGGCGACGGAGAGGGAGACGCCGAGATCGAAGGGGACGGACTGGCACTGGCCGTCGCGGATGGTGATGGCGAGACGCTGGCCGAGGCGGAGGGACTGACCGAGGGCAGCGGCTCCGATGGTCGCGAGGCGAGGATGATGACGACGCCGAGCAGCAGGGCCGCGAGCAGGCCACCCAGCCCCAGGGCCAGGGCTCGTCCGCGTTGTTCGCTCACGGGCGAACCTTACTCGGTCCCACCCAGTCGGGCGAGTGCGTCGCGGTAGAGACGCGAGTCCGGCGCCATGGCGCAGGCGAGTCGCAGATGCGTGCGCGCCTCCCGCCGCCGGCCGATCTGCTTGAGCGCCTGCCCCAGGCCGAAGTGGCCGTACGCCGCGGAAGGGTCGATGCCCAAGAGCGACTCGAAGACGTCGGCCGACCGGCGGTGCTGGCCGCTGTTGTAATAGGCGCGACCCAGCGCCTCGAGGATGGAGCCCTTGCCCGGCTCCAGCGTCGCCGCTCGCTCCAGCAGCACGGCGGCCTGGGCGTGGTGGCGACGCCTCATGAGCGCCTCAGCGCGCTGGAAGAGGCCATAGGCGGTCTCGCGCTCGGCCAGCTGTTCGAGGAGGGCGTCGTCGCCCTGGGCCTTGATGTCGTCGCCCCGGCCGGTGCCGGGCTGCTCGTCGGTCATGGCTCCATGCTGCCACGGCGGGTCCTACGAGGCGCGCCACGCAGACAGTTCGACCGGCTGAAGCCGCGGGCTCTTGGTCAGTCCAGGGATGCGGCCGCGCTTGGCGATGGCCCGGCCGTCGATCTCCTTCAGATCCCCGGTGAAGTCGATGGGCCGTGCGCCGCTGATGTGGCTGCCCACCGCGAACGAGTCGACCGCCGCGCCAGCCTCCTGGAAATAGCGGATCCGGTCGGGATCAAGACCGCCGCTGATGATGATGCGCACATGGTCGAAACCGGCCTGGTCCAGACGCGCACGGACCTCATGCACCAGCTCCGCCGTGACCCGGCCGCGCTCGGCGGGCGTGTCGAGGCGGATGCCGTACAGCCGGTCGCCCAGGGCGTGTGCCACACGCAGCGCCTCTTCAGCCTCATCGCGGAAGGTGTCCACCAGGACGACGCGTGGCACGTCCTTCGAGAGCACCCGGTCGAAGGCCTCAGCGGCGCGCACCGTGTCACCGAAGATCAGGACCAGGGAGTGCGGCATGGTGCCAGTCGGGTTGAGGCCTGCCAGGCGCGCCCCGGCCGGGGTGGAGGCACCGACGCAGCCGCCCACGATGGCCGCGTAGTCCAGGGTGTCGGTGATGTCCGGGTGCACATGCCGCGCACCGAAGCTGATGACCGGCTTGGGCGCCGCCGCCTCGACGACCTCGCGCGCCGCCGTGGCCCAGCCCGTCGACTGGGCCATCATCCCCAGGATGGCCGTCTCGTAGAGCCCAAAGGCCCGATAGCGCGCTCGGATGCGGAGGACTACCTCCCGGGAGTCGAATGAGTCACCATCAGAGAGCGCATCGACCTGCGCCTCTCCCGGCGGGCAGTCGCCCAGGACATGGGCGATGAGCACCTTGGCCTCGTCGATGCCGCAGAGCACGCCGGAGCGGCGCGAGAAGACCTCCATGGTGACGAGCGGATCGAGACCCTCCGCGGCGAGGATCTCATCGGCACGGGCGAAGTAGACGTCCGCCGAATCCCCGGTCAGGATCTCACGCGACGGGCGTCGACGCTGCATCACGACTTCTGCCACGGCCCTGCTTCTGACCCTCCGGACAGCACACACGCGGGACGGCGCATAGCGGCTGGCCCTCCGTCGGCGGAGTGTAGCGCAGCGTGTCCGCGCGTCAGGGTGCCTCGGATGGCGCCAGTTCGGCCAGTTGCGGCGCGTATCGGTCCAGCAGGGCTGCCTGACGCGACGGTCGGTCGGGACTCGGAGCCTGCTTGGCGCCCGGCCACAGCCACCTGATCGATTCGTCCAGGAGCAGGTCGCAGACGGCCAGCAGCCGCGCGATGGTCAATCCCAGCGACTCGCCATCCAGCCGTTCGATGGGCACCTCGGTGCTGAGGATGGGGCGCAAGTCCTCGGACAGAGCGAACTTGGCGAAGGGCAGCTCGTCATTCCAGCGCAGGAAGCGCTCGTAGCTCTTGCGGAACGTGTCGGCCAGCGGCGGCGCGTAGTGCACCCAGCCGATGAGCGCCAGGTCGGGCTCCAGGATGAGGGTCATCCGGATGTCCTGGCGCCGTCTGCCATCCAGTATCAGGTCCCAGGAGACGGCGCCTTCGCGCTCGGCCCGTTCCAGCGGCTCGATGCCTGCCACAGCCAGCCACAGGTCGATATCGCTCGGCTGCACCTATTCGATCGACGGGCCGGCGGCCCGGGCGGGCATCGAGCTCCGACTGGCGCCAGCGCCGCTCGCGGCCTGACCACCTGCGCCGGCCGCCTCGCCCGCCTGGCTGGCGGCGGAGGGCGTCGCACGCTTCTTGCGCTTGGCCACCGCGGCCGCCTCCGCGTCCGCCCCTCGGTGATGGATGGTGGCTCCCGTCTGCACCGTTCGCGCGGAGCGGAAGTCGGCCACACGGACGTCCTCGTCGATGCGCACGTTGCGCCCGATGCGCACGTTGGCGGGGATCTGCGCGCGCTTGCCGATGAGCGTGATGCCGGCGTGGATCCGTTCCGGTTCCAACTCGTTGGGGCGGTCGTTGGCGCCCATGCCGACCACCGCGTTGGGCCCGATGGAGACCTCCTTGTCGATGATGGCGTGGTCCACCACCGCTCCGGCCCGGACGATGGTGTCGAACATGATCACGCTGTCCCGCACCACGGCCCCGGGATCGACCCGCACGCCCGGAGAGAGCACCGAGCGCTCCACCGTGCCCGCGATCTGGCAGCCATGCGAGATCAGGCTGCGATGGACGTTGGCGGTAGGCCCGATGCGTGCCGGGGCACGCTCCTCCGAGCGGGTGTGGATGACCCACTCGCGATCGTAGAGATCCAGCGAGGGGTGGTCGTCCAGCAGCTCCATGTTGGCCTGCCAGTAGCCCTCCACGGTGCCCACGTCCTGCCAGTAGCCATCGAACTGGTAGCCGAAGACTCGGGCATCCGCCTCCAACAT
>JALZLU010000076.1 GCA_030858685.1 Chloroflexota bacterium
GGTGCCCGGCGGTCGGGGCGATCGGCGGCGCTGGATCGACCTCGAGCAAGCGCTCACCGTGCGACCGCGCTACAAGGGGTACGCCGACGCGGTCCGAGCGCTGCGAGACGCCGGCCGCGCATGAGCGAGACGTCGCCGGTGCCGGGGCCGCCGTCGGACGCACCTCCCCGCGCCCGCGACTAGACTGCGCCGCGATGAGTCGTCGCTTCCGCTTCCGCACCGTGGATGTCTTCACGGACCGCCCTTTCCGTGGCAACCCGCTGGCCGTCTTCCCCGACGCGGACGGGCTCACGGACGCAGAGATGCAGGACATCGCGCGCGAGATGAACCTGTCCGAAACCAGCTTCGTGCTGACTCCAACCGAACGGGGACGCGCCAGGGGCGCCGACTACCGTGTGCGTTTCTTCACGCCCGGCCTCGAACTGCCCTTCGCGGGCCATCCCTCCATCGGGACCGCCTGGGTGTTGGCCGACGAGGGCCGCTTCCTGGTCACGGATCCCGGGTCTGAGGCGCGCCAGGAGGTTCGTGAGGTGCGTCAGGAGCTGCCCATCGGCGTCCTGCCGCTCACCCTGCGCTTCGCGGGATCAGGCACGGCCAAGCCGGTCATCGGCGAAGTGACCATGACGCAGGGAGCGCCTGAGCTGCTGCAGCACCTCGACGACGATCAGGTCAACGAGATCTGCGAGGCGATCCAGGTGGCGCGAGAGACCATCGGCTGGCCGTCCGCGGCGCCCGACCAGGAGGTCATCCCGGCCATCATCTCGACGGGCCTGGCCCATCTGGTCATCCCGTTGCGCGAACGCGCCCTGATGGACGATATCGACCGTGACCGCACCGATGAGCTGGCGGAGATCTGCGAGGAGCTGGGTGTAGTCAGCGCTGCCATCGTGGCACCCGGCGGCTCGGGAGAGATCCCCGATGCGGACGCCTCCGTGCGCATCTTCGACTCCAGCGAGATGCGCATCGACGTGGACCCCGCGACCGGCGCGGCGGCGGGGCCCATCGCCGTGCTGCTGGGCCAGGCCGAAGGCACGCGCCGTGGCACGTTCCGCGTGGTGCTGGAACAGGGCGTGGAGATCGGACGGCCCTCGCGCCTGGTGGCAGAGGTCGACTTCACCGCCGACGGCCGCCCCGGCGAGGTGCGTGTCGCAGGCAGCGCGGTACCGGTCATGGAAGGCTGGCTGACGCTGTCCTGAGCGGCACCGTGGCACTGCCTGAGGTGGCGCTGCTAGGCTGGACCGAAGCAAGAAGGAGACCCTGTGAAGTCCTACGCCAGCCCGCCGGCCATGAATATCGACCCGTCGAAGAAGTACACCGCGACGATCGAGACCTCCGCCGGCACGATGACCGCCGAGCTCTTCCCGGGCGATGCGCCCAAGACCGTCAACAACTTCGTGTTCCTCGCCCGCGAGGGCTTCTACGAAGGCGTGATCTTCCACCGCGTCATCCCCGGGTTCATGATCCAGGGCGGTGACCCGACCGGCACCGGCAGCGGCGGTCCCGGCTACAAGTTCGCCGACGAGCGGGTGAGCCGGCCCTACAATCGGGGCACCCTGGCCATGGCCAACGCCGGGCCGAACACCAATGGATCCCAGTTCTTCGTGATGCACGCCGACTACGGACTGCCGCCCAGCTACACCATCTTCGGCAAGCTGACCGCGGGCGAGGAGGTCGTCGACGCCATCGCCAAGGCGCCCAAGGGCGGCCAGGACCGGCCGAAGGATCCGGTCACCATCAGCAGCGTGACGATCGAGGAAGCGTGAGCGGCCCACTGGGCGCTGATCTGGCCAAGAAGTTGCGGGTGAAGCCCGGCTCCAAGGTCAGACTTGGTCGTATCGACCCGGCCGAGACCTACGGCCACGGCAAGGACGACGCCGCGACCATCCTGCAGGCCAGCCACGACCGGCTCGAGTCGCTCCAGGAGCGACTGTGGGCGGGTAAGGGTGGCTCGCTGCTGATCGTGCTCCAGGGCATCGACACGGCCGGCAAGGACGGCACGTTGCGCCACGTGATGACAGCCTTCAACCCGCAGGGCTGCTCGGTCATCGGCTTCGGTGTGCCCAGTGAGGAGGAGCTGGCCCACGACTATCTGTGGCGGATACATCGCCACACTCCCCGCCGGGGCAGCATCACCATCTTCAACCGCTCGCACTACGAGGACGTGCTCGTGGTCAGGGTGCACGATCTGGTGCCGCCGAAGGTCTGGCGCAAGCGCTACGACCAGATCAACGCCTTCGAGGCGCACCTGGCCGCGAACGGCACGACCATCCTGAAGTTCTTCCTGTGGATCTCGCCGGAGGAACAGCGTGACCGGCTGCAGGCCCGCATCGACACGCCCGACAAGCGCTGGAAGTTCAGTCACGGTGACATCGAGGAACGCAAGCACTGGGACGACTACCGAAAGGCATTCGAGGCGGCCCTCTCACGCTGTGCCACGGACGTGGCACCCTGGTACGTCATCCCGAGCGACCGCAAGTGGTTCCGTAACCTGGCGGTGGCCGAGATCGTGGCAGACACCATGGAGAACATGGACCTGACCTATCCGCCGGCCGAGGCTGACATCGCCTCCATCGTGGTCGAGTAGTCGCGGTCCGACGAATGGCGCTGCGCATCGGCTTCCGCACCTCTCCCCAGAACGTCGACTGGCCGACGCTGGAGGAGGCCTGGGCTGAGGCAGGCCAGCACGACGTGTTCGACTCGGGTTGGCTCAACGACCACCTGTCCGACCCCGGAGAGGACCGTGGCGGTCCCAGCCTGGAGGCCATCACCACGCTGGCGGCGCTATCGCACCTCGTCCCCGGCAAACGGGTGGGCCACACCGTCCTCGCCGCGACCTTCCGCCACCCGTCGGTCCTTGCCAAGCAGGCGGTGACCATGGACCACGTGACAGGCGGCCGCTTCATCCTGGGCCTGGGAGCCGGGTGGCATGTCGGGGAGCACGAGTCGTTCGGCATCGAGCTGGCGCCCATCGGCGAGCGCATGAGCCGCCTGGAGGCACAGGTGCGGGTACTCAGAGCGCTCTTCAGCGATGCAGCCCGCACCACGCCAGGCGTGAGCCTCGACGCAGGACCCTATCGACTCGATGGCGCGGTGATGGAGCCCGCACCCATCCAGCCCAGCGGGCCGCCCATCTGGCTGGGCGCGCAAAAGCCGCGCGGCATGCGCCTCACCGCCCGGCTGGCCGATGGCTGGAACTACGCCGCCAACCTGAGCGGCAGCGTGGACGGCTTCACGGAACGCCATGAGGCACTGCGTCGCCTCTGCGAGGAAGAGGGCCGTGATCTGGCGGAACTGACGGTATCCGTGCAACTCATCGTGCCCGACGATGCCGGCGAGCGGCGCCGCGCCCTGGCGGCGGCCCGGGGCTACGCCCAGGCTGGAGCTCAGGAGATCATGCTGACCATCCCGGCTCGAAGCGGAGCTGAGGGTATCCGCCGGCTCGCGACCGACGTGGCTGTGCCTCTCCGCGATGGGCTGGCGTGAGGCTGACCGACGTCAGGTCTACGGGCGGGGGCGCGTCAGCGGGCGGGCGGAGCGAGGCGCTCCCTGATGCCTTGCAGCACATCCTCGAGTCGCTCGAGCAGCGTGGGCTGTTCTGGCACCGGCATGGGCACGCGACGCCCATCGGCACGAACGGCGACAGCGGCGAAGCGGCGGGACCGACCCCTTTTATCGATGACGAGTGGCTCCTCTCGACCGGATGTGGAAGAGCACGGTACACCGACTCGCCCCCGACTGTCCAGAACGGCGCGGCCGGTCCGGCGAGGTGGCGATGAGCCGGGCACGAGCGGCTGGGCCGTCCGTGCCCCTGTCCCTGAGCATCCGCCCGGAGACCGTCGACGACCAGGCAGCCATCCACGAGGTGACGAAGGCAGCCTTCGGACGGGCTACCGAAGCGCATCTGATCGACTGCCTGCGTGCGAGCGATGCCTGGATCCCCGGCCTCTCCATGGTGGCAGCAGGCGCGGACGGCCGGGTCATCGGGCACCTGCTGCTCTCCTACGCCACGCTGGCCACGGTCGACGGGCTCCAGGAGGTGCTTTCGCTGGGGCCCATCTCCGTTGACCCGGGGCACCAGCGGCGGGGCGTCGGCAGTGCCCTGATCCGTGCCGGCATCGATGCGGCCGAGGCCCGCGAAGAGCCCCTCGTGGTGGTGCTCGGCCACCCTTGGTACTACCCCCGCTTCGGCTTCGAGCCGGCCATCCGCTCCGGCATCGAGGCGCCCCGGCCGGTGTCAGACCATGTCTTCATGGTGCGGCGGCTGGCGCGCTGGTCGCCCTCCCTGCGCGGTCGCATCACGTACCCGGCGTGCTTCGATGGACTTTGATCCGTCAGTTCACGGCCGGCGAGCCCTCGAAGCGCGGATAGCAGCCCATGAGGCGCACGGTGAGGGCAGCGGCGCGCAGATCGGACAGGACTGACGCGCCTTCGGGACGGCACAGGTCGCCGTCCAGGTCCACCCAGAAGACGTACTCCCAATCGCGCTCACGGCTCGGTCGCGACTCGAGCTTCGACACGTTCAGGCCATGGCCGGCCAGGATGCCGAGCGCCTGCACGAGTGTGCCCGGCTCGTTGCGCACGGAGAGCGCCAGCGTCGTGCGCATGGAACCCGAGCCGGAGCCGACCTGCGCCCAGACGGGTGCGGCCTGCGCGGCCAGGATCAGGAATCGGGTCCGATTGCGCGGCTCGGTGTGGATGTCCCGGGCCAGGATGGTCAGACCGTGCAGTGACGCCGCCCGGGGCGAGAGCACGACGGCCGCGCCCCGTTCCGAGCGGTCCGCGATGCCCTTGCCGGCGCCAGCCGTGTTGGTCGAGGCCAACAACGTCCAGTGCCGCTGACGAAGGAACGTCTCGGCCTGCGCCAACGCCTGGACATGCGAGTACACACGCTCGATGTCATCGATGGTCTGGCCAGGCAGCGCGGCCAGGCACAACCTGACCGACACCTCGACCTCGCCCACGATGATTAGCGGATGCTCCAGGAGCAGGTCATGGACTTCCCGCACGGTGCCATGGCTGACGTTCTCGATGGGCACCACGCCCGCTTCCGCGGCCTGCCCCGTGACGGCCGCGAAGACCTCTCGGAATCCGGCCACGGCCATGGTCAGAGGCCGATCGAAATAGGCCCACGCGGCATCTTCGGCGAACGAGCCGGCCTCGCCGGCAAAGGCTGCCCTCAGGAGTCCCACCAGCGACTCGTGTCAGGCGCGACCTCGGCGTCGAACTCGGCGCGCGGGGCCACCTCCCGCCGAGCGGCGCGGTCGTTGCCTGCGGCATCGGTGGCACCCTGCCAGTGCTCTTCGCGGAGCATTTCGGCGATCGCCGCCACGTAGGCCTCCACGGACGACGCGATGATGTTGACGCCTTCTGCTACAGCCTCGTACGTGCCGTTCGCCCGCTCGCCGGCGGCCCCGCCCGGCGGCGCGATGCGCACCTCTACGCGGCCCGGCGCGTCCGGACCCTCCGCTACGGCATGGACGTCATAAGAAACCAATCGGGGGTGCCCGGTCAGCACTTCATGCAGGGCCGCATCCACGGCCCGGAACAGGGCATCGACCGGTCCCGTCCCTTTGGCCGATCCCTCCCAGCGGTGGTCACCGCCCTGGATGACGACGGACCCGCGGCTCTGCATGTTCGATCCCGAGGCGCAGCTCCAACGCACGAGCCTCAGTCCGCCAGCGGCTGATCCGACATCTTCCTGTGGCTCCGGAACGGTGACGGCTTCGGTTGTCATGATCTCTCCCCTTTCTGTGTATGAACCGATGGATCGATGGCGTATCTCATGCGAGGACCTCCAGGCGATCTCCTGCGCTCCCATCCCCGACCGAGGCGTGGGCGCGCTCCGACGACGCCTCGCTCCCGACCAGGGCTGCCACGACCACGTCGGTGAAAGCGCGTGTGCCCGTGGCGGTCTCGGCGCCGCCGGCGCCGGCCAGGTCCGCTGTTCGATGACCATCCCGGAGGGCGGCGCGAACGGATCTCTCGACGCCCTCGGCCGCTTCTGGCTGCCCCAGCGACCAGCGCAGCAGGAGCGCGCCAGAGAGGATGGCGCCGATGGGGTTCGCGCGATCGGATCCGGCGATGTCCGGCGCAGAGCCGTGGACCGGCTCGTACAGGCCGAAGGTGCCCCACGCGGTGCGGCGCTCTCCCAGGGAGGCCGAGGCGAGCATGCCCAGCGAACCGGCCAGTACCGAGGCCTCGTCGGAGAGGATGTCGCCGAAGAGGTTCTCGGTGACGATGACATCGAAGCCGGCCGGCTGCGTAATGAGCGCCATGGCGCACGAGTCGACCAGTCGATGGTCAAGCTGGATGTCGGGCTCCGCCAAGCCGATCTCTGATGCCACGGTCCGCCACAGCCGGCTGGTGGCCAGTACGTTCGCCTTGTCCACGCTGGTGACCCTGCCGCGACGGCCGCGAGCCAGCTCGAAAGCGAGCCGCACCACCCGGCGGATCTCCGTCTCGTGGTAGGGCAGCGTGTCCCGCGCCGCGCGGCCCGCCGGAGTCGTGTGACTCTCGGCTTCGGCGCGCGGGCCGAAGTAGAGGCCACCGGTCAGCTCGCGGACGATGAGCAGGTCCACACCGCGGATGCGCTCCGGGCGCAACGGCGAGGAGTCCTCCAGAAGAGGCTCCGCCACGATGGGCCGGAGGTTGGCGAAGAGACCGAGTCCCTGGCGCAGCGCAAGCAGTGCCTCTTCGGGTCGGATGGCCGCGGAAGGATCGTCCCAGCGCGGTCCTCCCACGGCGCCAAACAGGACGGCGTCCATGTCGGCGCAGCGCTTCAGGTCCTCAGCGCGCAGAGCCGTGCCATACGCCTCGATGCCCGCGCCACCGGCCACGATGGCATGCCACTCGATCTCGAACGCGTACCTGCGGCCAGCCGCCTCGAGCACGCGCTGGGCAGCGGCGGTCACCTCCGGGCCGATGCCGTCGCCGGCCACCACCGCCACGCGGTAGGTGGGCATCACGAGCGCACCTCGGGAACAGCTGAGAGCGACTTCGCCAGCAACTTCTCGAGCGCCGCCAGATACGCCTCCAAAGAGGCCTCGATGATGTTGGTGGAGAGTCCGTGACCGGTAGCTGTCTCTGTCGCCTCGTGGCTGGCTGCGTTCGAGCGGCGCGCCCGAACCAGGACTTGGCCCTGCGCGTCCTCACCGCCGCTCACCGCGCGGATCTCGTAGTCGGTGAGCACGGAGCGCCAGCCGAGAGCCGGCTCCACGGCCAGGTCGATGGCACCGAACAGCGCGTCCACCGGACCGTTGCCGGCGCCATCGGCGGTGAGATCCGCGCCATCGAGTTCGAGGGCCACGCTGCCCTGGGAACGGCCGCCGTGGCTGCTGGTCACGCTCCAGCCTCGGAGCGTGACGCGCGAGCCGGTCGCGACGGGCGCCTCAGCGACGTGCTGCTCCACGATCGCTCGCAGGTCGTCGTCCGTGACCTCCTTCTTGGCATCGGCCAGCTCGATAGCCGCCCGGTAGACGGCGTCCAGCGTCTCGCCCTCGAGGTCGAAGCCGAGCTCGTGGAGCTTCCCCTGCACACCGCGCCGGCCGGACAGCTTGCCCACGGAGAGGCGGCTGCCGCCGAGGCCCACCGACTCGGGGGTCATGATCTCGTAGGTCAAGGGGTTCTTGAGGACGCCGTCCTGGTGCACGCCGGACTCGTGGGCGAAGGCATTGCGGCCGACGATGGCCTTGTTGGGCTGGACCGCGAAGCCCGTGAGGTAGCTGACCAGACGGCTGGCCGCCGTGAGCTGCTCGGTCACGACTCCGCTGGTGCCCGTCCGGAACTGCGTGGGGCGCGTACGCAGCGCCATGACCACCTCCTCCAGCGAGGCGTTTCCGGCACGTTCGCCGAGACCGTTGATGGTCACCTCCACCTGGCGGGCGCCGGCCTGGACCGCGGCCAGGGTGTTGGCCGTGGCCAGTCCCAGGTCGTTGTGGCAATGCACGCTGACAGTGGCCGCTGATGCCACACGCTCCACGACGCGTCGCACGAGCGCGCCGTACTCGGCTGGGATGGCGTAGCCCACCGTGTCGGGGATGTTGACCGTGGTGGCACCGGCGTCCACAACTGCCTCGTAGACGCGCAGCAGGAAGTCAGGGTCGGTGCGCGAGGCGTCCTCGGCACTGAACTCGATCTCGGCGTCGGGTCCCAGCGCGCGGCGCCCGTAGCGGACCCAGTGCACGGCGGCGGCCAGCGCCTCCTCTCGACCGATCCGGAGCTTGTGGGTGAGGTGGATGTCGCTGGTGGCGATGAACAGGTGCAGGTGCGGTCGCTCCGCCGGACGGAGCGCCTCCACGGCGCGCTGAGGGTCCCCCTCGCGGCACCGCGCGAGGGCGGCCACGGCCACTCCACGGGTCTCGGCAGCGATCGCCTGCACGGCCTCGAAGTCGCCCGCCGAGGAGGCCGGGAAGCCAGCTTCGATGACGTCGACCCCGAGGCGGACCAGTTGGCGAGCCACCTCCAGCTTCTCGGCGGCGGTGAGGCCGGCTCCCGGCGCCTGTTCCCCGTCGCGCAAGGTGGTGTCAAAGATGCGGATCGATCCGCCGTCGGCCATCGCGGCGCCCGGACCGTTCATGCCGCCGGCTCGGGCTGCGGCTCGGGTTGCGGCTCGGACTGCGGCTCGGACTGCGGCGCGTCGCTGCGCGACCTCGTAGCTGCCTGGACTTGTCCGTCACGCACCTCGACCGCGTCGAGCCATGACATCTGGGCACGCAATCGCGCCCCGACCTGCTCGATCTGGTGGTCGTGGTCCTGCTGACGCAGCCGTGCGAACTCACCGCGTCCCTCGTCGTTCTCCCGGATCCAGCGCTCTGCGAAGGAGCCGTCCTGGATCTCCGCGAGCACGTCACGCATGGTGACCTTGACGCCCTCCACGATGCGCGGACCAGAGACATAGTCACCGTATTCGGCCGTGTCGCTGACGCTGAAACGCATGTAGTCCAGCCCGCCGCGGTACATCAGGTCGACGATGAGCTTCAGCTCGTGCATCGTCTCGAAGTACGCCAACTCGGGTTGATAGCCGGCTTCCACGAGTGTCTCGAAGGCTGCCTTGACCAGCGCCGAGACGCCGCCGCAGAGCAGCGCCTGCTCTCCGAATAGGTCGGTCTCGGTCTCTTCCGCGAACGTGGTCTCCAGCACGCCGGCTCGCGTGGAACCGAGGGCTCGAGCGTAGGCCAGGGTCCGCGCGCGCGCCGTGCCGGATGCGTCGTGGTGCACGGCGAATAGGGCAGGCACGCCACCGCCCGCCGAGTAGACCGCGCGCAGCAGGTGGCCGGGTCCCTTGGGCGCGACCATGCCCACGTCGATGGTGGTGGGAGGCTCGATGCGCCCGTATCGGATGTTGAAGCC
>JALZLU010000101.1 GCA_030858685.1 Chloroflexota bacterium
CGTGCCCGACACCGCCGGCGAGAACACGATGAGCGTGATGGTGATGAGCAGCCCGCCGTAGATGCTCCACAGGCAGCCCCGGGTGTTGAAGCGCTTCCAGAACAGCGAGTAGAGGATCGTCGGCAGGTTGGCGGACGCCGCGACGGCGAAGGCCAGCGCCACGAGGAACGCGATGTTCTGCCCGTTGGCGGCGATGCCGCCGAGGATGGCGACGGCCCCGACGACGAGCGCCGCGATACGGGCCACCTTCACCTCGGCGCCCGGAGCCGGCTCGCCGCGCTTGATGACCTGCGCGTAGATGTCGTGGGCGAACGACGCCGACGCGGTGATGGTCAGGCCGGCGACGACGGCCAGGATCGTCGCGAAGGCGACCGCCGAGATGACGCCGAGCAGGACGGTGCCACCGAGCTCGAAGGCGAGCAGCGGGGCGGCGGAGTTCGCTCCGCCCGGGGCGGCGGCGATGGTCTCCGGACCCACGAGCGCCGCAGCGCCGTAGCCCAGGGTCAGCGTGAACAGGTAGAACAGGCCGATCAGCCAGATCGCCCAGACGACGGACTTGCGGGCCTCCTTGGCAGTGGGCACCGTGTAGAAGCGCATGAGGATGTGCGGCAGACCGGCGGTGCCGAGGACCAGCGCGAGCGACAGCGAGATGAAGTCCAGCCGGGACACCTGGCTGAGGCCGTACTGCTTGCCCGGCTCGAGCTGCGCGCCGGCGGCCGCGCCCTGACCCAGCATCTCGGAGAAGTTGAAGCCGAAGCGGGTGAGCACCCACACCGACATGAGCGCGGCGCCCGAGATGAGCAGCACCGCCTTGACGATCTGGACGTACGTGGTGCCCTTCATCCCGCCGATGAGGACGTAGGCGATCATCAGGATGCCGACCAGGGCGATGATGATGCTCTGACCGCCTCGGTCGTTGATGTTCAGCAGCAGAGCGACCAGGCCGCCCGCTCCGGCCATCTGGGCCAGGAGGTAGAAGAACGACACCACCAGGGTCGACGTGGCCGCCGCAGTACGGACCGGCCGCTCGCGCATCCGGAAGGCCAGCACGTCGGCCATCGTGAAGCGGCCCGTGTTGCGCAGCAGCTCGGCCACGAGCAGCAGCGCGATGAGCCAGGCGACGAGGAAGCCGATCGAGTACAGGAAGCCGTCGTAGCCCTGGATCGCGATGGCACCGGCGATGCCGAGGAAGGAGGCGGCCGACAGGTAGTCGCCGGAGATGGCGACGCCGTTCTGCCGACCGGAGAAGGCGGCGCCACCGGTGTACATGTCGGCGGCGCTCTTGTTGGTGCGACCGGCCCGCACGACCAGTGCCATCGTGACGGCGACGAAGGCGCCGAAGATGGCGATGTTCAGAGCCGGGCTGCCGACGGCAGTGCTCTGGGCAAGGGTGATCAACGGACGACCTCTCCTTCGAACTTCTCGCGCAGGCGCTGGGACGCCGGGTCCAGGCTCTTGTCGGCGTGCCGGATGTACAGGGCGGTCACGACGAAGGTGGAGGCGAACTGCAGCAGGCCCATGACCAGCCCGACGTTGATGTTCCCGACGAGCTTCTGGCCCATGAAGTCCGCGGCGTACGCGGCCAGCAGGACGTAGAGGAAGTACCAGACGAGAGCGCCGGCCGCGACGGGGAGCACCCAGCCGCGGTAGCGCTTGCGCAGCTCCTGGAACTCCGGGCTGTCCTGCATGGCGAGGTACTGCGACTCGGTGGCCGTGTAGGTCGCACGCCCCGGATCGTGGTCGATGTTGCTCACAGGTCCTCCTGCTCGTGACCGGACCGCGGCCTTCCGCGGCCTGTGACCCGGATCACGCTTTCGTGCGGTGCCGCTCTGCACAAGGTCGGCTCGCCGGGGGTGCGCCTGACTGCGCGATCGCTGCGGCGAGCGGTCGCTACGAACGACGAGCGGTCGGTTCTGCGGGCAGCCCGAGCGCGTCCGGGGCGTGCAGGGCAAGCATGGTCCGGCCCACGTCGGCCGGCACCGTGGACCGCGTGAGCAGCGACGTCACGACCATGACGAGGAACGCCGTCGGGACAGTCCAGGCCGCCGGCTGGGCCAGCAGGGCCTGCCCCCAGCCGCCCTCGACGGCTCCGCTCAGGGTGGTCGCGACGGCGAGGCAGGAC
>JALZLU010000108.1 GCA_030858685.1 Chloroflexota bacterium
GATCCCAGCGGGCGAGCGAGCCAGGGCACGGTTCGCCCGTCGATCCGCAGGGTGCGCAGGAGTCGTCGTCCGTCCCAGCGGTCGATGCCGTCATCGCCCCACCGTCCGAGCGGAGCCAGCGTGGCCGGGATGTCCAGCGGCGGCGGCAACGCGATCGACGTGGTCCGTGTCTCGTGGGTCATGACGAGGCCTCCGCTACCATCCCGGCGGTGAGACTCCTTGTGGTGGTGGCGCTCATCTCAGCGATGATCGCAGCAGCCTGCGCGGCACCGGTGCCCTCACCGTCGTCCGTGCCGGGCGCGTCGGCCGGTGGCTCGGACCAGCCGTCGCTGGCACCATCGATCACACCGGTCGTGCCGCCCGCCAGCCTGCCGCCGGGACCAACCGCATCGATCGGCCCGGATGTATCGCCCACGCCAGATCCAGGTCCGTCGACCAGTCCCGATGCGATCCCGACAGCCACGCCGACGCCGACGCCGACGCCCACGCCGGCTGCCTCGCCGAGTCCGATCCCCTCGCCTCCCGCCGAACCGGGACGCGTTCGGGTGGAGCGCGGAGTAGCCATGACGCCGCGCCTGCCCTGCTTCGAGTTCGCGGCTGGATGCATCAATCTGGTCGACATCTACTACCCCCAGGGTCCCGGTCCGTGGCCGGTCATCGTGACCATCCATGGTCGCCCGCGCACGCCAGCCGACATGCGGCCCATCGCTCGGGAGTTGGCCAGCCGCGGCGCGGTGGTCTACAACGCCGACTATCGCGGCGTCAGGCCGGTCACCAAAGGCTTCCCCGAGTCGATCGTCGACGTCTCATGCGCGGTGCGCTTCGCTCGTGCCACCGCGGGCGAGTACGGCGGCGACGGCGACCACCTCGTGCTGGTGGGCCACTCGCAGGGCGGCTACGTGGGCAGCCTGGTGTCGCTGGTGGGGAACGAGTTCCTGGGCCGGCCGGGCAACTGCCTGGCTGATGAGGGCGGCGTGATCGACGCGGGTGCCACGTTGCCCGACGGCTTCGTCCATGTGGCCGCCGTGAGCATCACGGATCCCGATCTGCGACTGAACTGGATCTACTTCGGCGGATCGCCGGCCCAGAAGCCGCGTGCCTGGCGGCGCGGCGAGATCTACGACCACATCGGCAGCAATCCCGAGCTGGTGGTGGGCATCATCTTCGAGCGCGACGACCCGATCCTGGGCGACGCTCACGCGACGAGGCTGCATGTCGCGCTGCGCGACGCGGGCTACGACGTGCGGCTTCACGTGATGGACGAGGGGAACACCCACTTCGACATCCTGCAGGTGCCGGGGCTGGGTCAGCGCGTCGTGCGCATGGTCGAGGACGTGGTCGACCGGACGCGCTGACGCTGTCGAGGGCGCCCGCCGTCCGGCCTAAGTGGTCGGTGTGGGCCGCAGGTGCTAGCCCTTGGGGCGGAAGGCCTGCTGAAGGGTCGAGTTCGGGAACATGGGACCGCCATCGCCCTTGGTGACGTAACGGTAGAGGCTGGCCGTGAAGATGCCGCTCACTGCCGCACCGACCAGCGCGATGGCCGCCACCAGGATGACCGTCAGCACGATGACGGCAAGGGCCAGCGGCGGCGCGACGCTGACAGTGACCGCGACGAGCGCGACCGCCACCAGGATGACCGCGAGGGCCGGCAGGCCGAAGACCAGGCTGATGCCGACGTTGCCCACGACCTGCTCGCCCCAGGTGCGTTTCAGGAGCCCGCCGCTGCGCTTGACCGCTTCGATCGGTCCGACACCTTCCACGACCAGCACCGGGATGGCCAGGAAGGTGGCCAGGTTCCAGGCCACGCCGACGATCATCGCGCCGATGGCCCCGACGATGCCGCCGCGCTCAGCGATGGCCCGCAGGATTATGCCCACGGTGGCGGAGATGGCGGCGTAGCCCAGGATGGCCGGCAACCGCGAGAAGGCGATGCGGAAGCCGTCACGGACGGTCGGGTCGCCGCCGTCGAGCCGGATCATGGCCGCCCCGACGAGCGCGGCGTTCGAGAAGATGATGACCGTGTAGGTCACGAAGTA
>JALZLU010000124.1 GCA_030858685.1 Chloroflexota bacterium
GCTTGACGCATGGTTCGGCCCAGCGGCAGATGTCACAGTGGTCGACCGGCTCCGGGTAGGTGGAAGGCGGCGGATAGGCAGGTTCGGGTGGGGGAGCGGCCTCACTCCCGAGAACGGACTCGATGAAGCGCTGCTTGGCGGCGCGGTAGTACGCCATGTAATCGTCGACCCGCAGCGATGCCTCCTCGCGAGCGCTGCCGCCGAGCACGACCTTCATGTGCTCCGGCTGCACGCCCTGGATGTGGGTCAGCTGCTCGACGTAGCTGCAGATCTGGAGCACGGCACCGGCCTTGACGTGTCGCGCCAGCTTCGTGTCGGCGACCTCGTAGTGATATGGCCCCCAGACCGAAGGCCGCTCCGGCGACTCGATCCGTTGCAGGAAGTCGGCGTAGCCGAGCCACCGGCCATCGAAAAAGGTGGCCTGGAAGATGACATCTGCGCCCGATGCCATGGCCGCGATCGTCTCCTCCGCCTGGCGACGGATCCGCTCACCGCGCTCCTCATCGTCGTTCCGAGCGATCTCGACCACGGCGCGCCCGCCCGCCGTCAGATCGGTGAGGTAGCGCGTCTCGTGCTGGAAGCCTCGCCTGCGGATCACGTCAAGCTCGGGGTCCGCGCGCATCGGTCGCTTCACGAGTCCCGCCAATGCGGCGCGCTCGAGCGCCGTCAGATGCTCGCAGGCCAGGTATCCCACCAGATCAGTCGCCGAAAAGACTGGCTGGCCGTCGATCAGCTGCAACAGTCATTTCTTCCCATGCTCAGCAGGGTAGCGCGTGCTCGTGACAGCTCGTGCGTCACCCACGCTGAGCGCCTGGGTGGCGAGGTGCAGCCTGCGCACCGGCTGCACCGCTCGGCACTGGCGCCGATAGATTCGGGCAGCTGTGCGCGCGAACCCGGTCTACGGATAGGTATTGCCTGATGTATCGGCCATGCAGCGCAGGGGAGCGTCCCGGTGCGCCGCACCGCCTCATGCATCGGGGGGCGCACCCTTGCCACCGATCGGATCCGACACCGCGTTTTCGCGCCGCGCCAGGAATGCGAAGGGAACGGCGAGCGCCTGGATGGCGGCGGACACCACATAAGAGGCCGGATAACCGAAGACATCGGCCGTTCGGCCAAGAGCTGGCTGCGCAACGACACCGCCCGCTGATCCGATCAGGGAGTCGAACGAAAGGACGGTGGCGCGCTGCTGTGACGGGATCAGGCCATTGATGAATGCGCGGCGGAACGGTTCCTCGATGGCCGCGATGATGCCCCAGGCCGTCATCAACACCACCGCCACCCAGAAGCTGTTGGTCAGCCCGATGAGGACCAGGAAGATGACGGTCAGGCCGCCGGCCAGGATGATGGCGTCGGTGCGACGCTTGAACAGGCGTCGAACCCACGGCACTGTCAGCCCGCCGACCATCTGTGAGCCGGCGACCGCCGCGGCCGCCAAGCCGGCGATCCCATACGCGGTCGGATCGCCGAACAGCTCGAGCAGGTACGGCTGCAGGGCATAGAACGCGTAGAAGCCGACGCCGACCGTGAACGGCGCCGCGAGCATCAGCCAACGGACGGGCCGATTGCGCAGCCCGCCATCGACCGCACCGGAGATGACGGTCCGCACGGCCGTGATCGGCGTGACGCCTCGTTGCGGCGTGAAGCCCAGGTCGTGCATGAACCACCACGCGACCACCAGGGTCACGCCGAGCAGCGCCGACCGGACGATGTAGGGCACCCCGAGGTCGGTCGCCTGCGCGACGAAGCCCCCGGCCACCGATCCCACCAGCATCGCGCCGCCACCAATGACCTGGGCGCGACCGAAGACGGACTCGAGGTTGCCCTCGAAGCCGGTGGCGCCCAGCGCGTCCACCAGCCAGGCTTCGGTTGCGCCGGAGAAGAACGTGAAGCCAAGGCCCAGCAGGGCCGATGCGATGGCCCAGCCCCAGAATGGCGCCTGGATGTTCCACATCACCAGGTACAGCAGGGTTGAGAGGAGCAGGGTTCCCGCACCGAGCATGAAGGACAGGCGGCGGCCGCGGGTATCGGCGACGACGCCGGTTGGGATCTCGAAGATGACCTGGCCCACCGCGAAGAACGCGTTGGCGGCAAATGCCTCGGTGTTGCTGAGTCCCGCGTCGAGCAGAAAGAGGGTGTTGATGCCCCAGATGAACGACGCGGC
>JALZLU010000126.1 GCA_030858685.1 Chloroflexota bacterium
GCCTGGCTGGAGTTCGAGACCGCGGCCCGCAACCAGCTCTACGTCAAGGTCGACCGAAAGCGCAAGCTGGAGGCTTCCAAGCTGCTGCGCGCGGTCGGCTGGGACTATCCCGAAGGCGGCGACCGGAGCGATCCCAACGCCTACATGCTGCGCACCTTCGAGCGCATCGATACCGATCCGGACGCCCGCTACCTGCAGGCCACCCTGGAGAAGGACGCCACCTCGACGCGCCAGGAAGCGCTCATCGAGGTCTACAAGAAGCTGCGTCCGGGCGATCCGCCCACCGGTGACAACGCCGAGAAGCTGGTCGAGAGCCTCTTCTTCAACTTCCGCCGCTACGATCTGGGCCGCGTCGGCCGCTACAAGTTCAACAAGAAGCTCGACCCGGTCGCGGAGCGCATGGGCATCAGCCTGCCCCGTGAAGAGCGCACGATCACGCGCGAGGACATCGCGGCCATCGTGGGCCATCTCATCGAGCTCAACAATGGACTCGGCCAGGCGGATGACATCGACCACCTTGGCAACCGGCGCATCCGGGCCAATGGCGAGCTCATCCAGAACGCCTTCCGGGTGGGCCTCCTGCGCATGGAGCGTGTGGTCAAGGAGCGCATGACCATCCAGGAGATCGACAAGGCGACGCCCAACGCGCTTATCAACATCCGCCCCGTGGTGGCGGCCATGAAGGAGTTCTTCGGCGGCAGCCAGCTCTCCCAGTTCATGGACCAGACCAATCCGCTGGCCGAGCTGACATCCAAGCGGCGCCTATCGGCGTTGGGACCAGGTGGCCTGTCGCGTGAGCGGGCGGGCTTCGATGTGCGCGACGTGCACCACAGCCACTACGGCCGCATCTGCCCCATCGAGACGCCCGAGGGTCCCAACATCGGCCTCATCGGCTCGCTGGCGACCTATGGCCGGATCAACGAGTACGGCTTCATCGAGACGCCCTACCGCAAGGTCAAGCGCACCGTCTCCTGGGATGAGCCGGAGATCGGCCGCGAGTCCGCCGACGCCGATGTGGCCACCAAGAGCGGCACGGTCGTACTCAAGAAGGGTGCTCTGTTCACCAAGGAAGCCGTCGCCGAGCTCAAGAAGCAGAAGGCCGGTGCGTTCCCCATCCGACCGCGCGTGACCGACGAGATCGTCTACCTGGCGGCCTACGACGAGGAAGAGCGCTACGTGGCCCAGGCCAACGCGCCGCTCGACGAGGAAGGCCACTTCTCCGAGGAGCGCGTGCCGGCGCGCCACCGCGACCAGTTCCCGGAGGCCAGGCCCCAGCAGATCGACTTCATGGATGTGAGCCCCAAGCAGGTGGTCTCCGTAGCCACCGCGCTGATCCCTTTCCTTGAGCATGACGACGCCAACCGCGCCCTGATGGGCTCCAACATGCAGCGCCAGGCGGTGCCCCTCCTGGAGCCCGAGGCTCCTATCGTGGGCACCGGCATGGAGGCCCGC
Source organism: Chloroflexota bacterium (assembly GCA_030858685.1). Lineage (GTDB taxonomy): Bacteria > Chloroflexota > Limnocylindria > Limnocylindrales > CSP1-4 > Palsa-1032. Next base: position 1,453 of record JALZLU010000126.1, read on the forward strand.
GCTGCGCGCGACTCCGGCCAGGTCCTTGTGGCGCGCCGCGACGGCACCGTGCTGTCTGTCACGGCCGAGCAGATCACCGTAGAGCCCGACGACGGCAGGGCCCGTGAGCTCGATCTCTACCGGCTGGAGAAGTTCGTCCGCTCCAACCAGGGCACATGCATCAACCAGCGCCCCATCGTGGACGTGGGCATGCGCATCAGCACCGGGCAGGTGCTGGCCGACAGCAGCTCGACCGATCGCGGCGAACTGGCCCTCGGCCGTAACGTCCTGGTCGCCTTCATGAGCTGGGAGGGTGGCAACTACGAGGACGCCATCGTCGTCAGCGACCGGCTGGTGCGCGAGGATCTCTTTACCAGCATCCACATCGAGAAGCACGAGCTGGAGTCACGCGACACCAAGCTCGGTCCCGAGGAGATCACCCGGGATATCCCCAACGTGGGTGAGGAGTCACTCAAGGATCTCGACGAGGACGGCATCGTCTACATCGGCGCGGAGGTCCAGCCGGGCGACATCCTGGTGGGCAAGATCACGCCAAAGGGCGAGACCGAGTTGACCGCCGAGGAGCGCCTGCTGCGGGCCATCTTCGGTGAGAAGGCCCGCGAGGTGAAGGACTCCAGCCTGCGTCTGCCGCACGGCGAGCGCGGCAAGGTGGTCGATGTGCGCGAGTTCAATCGCGAGCGTGGCGACGAGCTGATGCCGGGCGTCAATCGCCTCATCCGGGTCAGCGTGGCCGCCAAGCGCAAGATCTCGGTGGGCGACAAGATGGCCGGCCGTCACGGCAA
>JALZLU010000136.1 GCA_030858685.1 Chloroflexota bacterium
GCGGCTCGCTCGAAGAGGACCGGCGCGATGCTGAAGATGAACGCGGTGACCAGCACCAGAGTGGCCACTGCCAGAGCCGCCGAGCGCCCGGTCCGCAGACGCGCCGCGACCAGCGACAGGCCCACGCTCATGGCATGCATCACTCGGCGCCCATCCGCAGCAACGTGCCCAGCCCGACCCGCCGCAGCAGCCGCGAGGCGGCAAAGGCGGATACGGCCAGCGACACCAGGGCCAGGAGGGCGAGCGTGGCGATGACATGCCAGGGCAGGATCACGCGCACCGGCGGCACGACGGTCGTGGCCTGGGCGGTGAGTGTCACGGTCGGCAGGACGACCCACGCCAGGACGGCGCCCAGGCCCACGCCGATGACCAGGCTGACCAGCAACAGGAACGCGTTCTCCAGGGACAGCCAGGTGGAGAGCTGGCGCGTGGAGAGGCCCAGCGCGCGCAGGAGTGCGAATTCCGACAGCCGCTCACGCGCCGCCACAGCGGCGCTGACCACGAAGCCGATGGCACCGAACAGGGCAGCTGCGGCGGCTCCCAGTGAGAGAGCGCCGATGACGCCCAGCGCGATGGGATCGGCCAGCCTCCGCTCGATGTCGCGTGCAGCCACCATCACGCCGGCGGCAGCCAACGGTTCAGCTTCGGCGGCGGCAGCCACGCCGTCGGATCGGTCCGCTTCCACGGAGAGCCACCACTCATCGAAGCCAGGGGTGCTGGCCGTGGCGATGTATTCCTCGAGCATGAGCGCGGGCAGGCCCACGATCACCGCTGGCTCATCGGGCATGATCGTGGGGAAGCCGGCCACACGACTCACGATGCGAATGGCACGGGGCGTCGCGAATCGCCGGCCCACGGCCAGCTCATCACCGACGCGTGACGCGGTCACCTCCAGGAAGCGGTCGTTGGCGATGGCCGGTAGCGGCGAAGGTGCTGCTGACAGTCCCGGCGAACGCAGGCCGAAGCGCACCTCGTCCGGACCCTCGAGGGGCTGGTCGGGGCCGATCGTCACGCCCACTGGCAGACTGCCCGACGCCTGGATGGCCTGCGGCCCCTCGAGCGGCAGTGAGCGGACCCACTGCCCGCCGGCCAGGGCGTCCAGGGGCACGGTCGCCCAGCCCTCGCCCTCAGGGCTCGCGCTTGACTGGATGTCCAGGAGCTGGATCGATCCCGCGGCCGCGATGCCCTCCGGCAGCCGCAGAAGGAACTCCACGGCCACCACGTGCAGCGGTCCGAACGAGGTGATCGACGAGCCATCCTCGAACTCGTGCGACAGATCGACGACCACCCGAAGCCCCTCGCCGAAAGCGACCGGTGCGGCATCGAAGCGCTGTATCAGCCCAGCTTCGTCGCGCAGGACGACGCCCATCGTGGCACCCCGCCACGAGCCCGGGATCTCGCGCAGCGGCCGCCCGCCGCTGGCCTGCGGGGTCAGCAGGATGTCCACGTCCAGGGCGACTCGAGCTGGTTCGTCCGGGAGCGCCACCGCTTCCACGGCCGGTCCATCCGTGGACACGCTGGCTGGCGTGTCGGCCCGCAGCCGGCTCATCATCCCGGTCAGCGGCTCGTCAGCCATGTCGGATCGAAAGGTGACCACGGATGGCGCCACTTCAGGCTCCACCGCCAGCAGGGTCCCTCCGCCCCCGGTGCGTCCCAGGTCGATGTCCTGGCGCATGGCGGGCATGGCTCGTTCCACGCCGGGGATCGCGCGATAGGCGCTGCCCACGGCCCACATCGGGTCGCTGAAGGGCAGTGCAGCCGTGGCGCGCACGTCGGCACCCACGCCATAGTCGACCTGATCCCGCTGCGACTGCTCCCAGGTGCCGGAGTACGATCCCGCGAAGAAGCCGATGGCCGAGGCGACCATCAGCAGCAGCGCCGAGCGCGTGTAGCGCAGCGGACGACGCGACATCTGCCGCGCGCCCAGGGAACTCACCAGGCCGGCCCGGCGCGCCACGGCGTGCTCCAGCACCTTGGCCAGGAGCGGCACGACGCGCAGAGCCAGCACCGCGCCGGCCAGCAACCCCAGGGCTGGAGCGGCCACCAGCAATGGATCGGCGCCCAGGGAGCCACGCAGGGAACGGGTGATGGGCGAGCCGTACTGGTTGAGCTGCCAGAGGCCCAGCCCGGCCAGCACGACGAGTGCGATGTCCAGGCCCAGCCGTTGAGGAAGCGCACGGCCCGGCTGGCGCCCCACTGAGCGGCGCACACCGGCCAGCGGCCCGACCGAGGCGATGACGGGCAGGACGAGGGCCACGAGTGCGGCCGATCCGGCACCGGCGACCAGCGCCCAGAGCGCGTCGGTGACGCGCGGTCGCAGGACCAGGCCGATGCTACCCAGAGGACCGCTAGCGCTGGCCAGACCGAGCACGGCGAGGGCCAGGAAGGGCGCGATGATGACGGCCGGCGCGACCATCACGGCCGCCTCCAGGATCGACATGCGAGCCAGTTGCACGGGCGATGCTCCCCGCGACCGGAAGAGCGCGGTCTCAGCGCGGCGCTGCTCGGCCAGGAGACCGGCCAGGAGGAGGATGGCGTAGCCGGCCAGGACGGTCAGTTGGATGTTCAGCAGCAACACGCCGGTCTGGTTGACCAGGAGCGAGGCGGCGGCGGCCGTGAGGATGGCCCCCAGCTCCGTATCGACCCCGATGGCCGCGTCTCCGCCGGCCGCCGACTCGAGCCGGTCGGGAAGGGCGCGCACGGCGTTGCGGATGGCGCCAGCGCTCTCCGGCGAGATGGCCGTGAAGTCGGGGAAGACACGCCAGGTCAGGGCAGCGCGGTTGACCACGGTCCGCTCCAGGAGGTCCTCGCGGCTGACCATGAGGGGACCGAAGGTGGTGAACGAACCGCCTGCCTCGGTTCCGCTCAGGAGCAGCGCGTCGCGCCACCAGTAGGCGTCGACCGGATCGATCGGGGCGAAGGTGCCGCTGATCTGGACCGTCAGCTCACGGTCGCGGTCGATGCGGCTGATCAGCGTCGTCTCGTCGCCCGAAGCCAGGCCGAGCAGCGCTGCGGCCGGCTCGGAGATAGCCGCCTGGAGTGGCTCCGCGCCGCTCTCCGGCCACGCGCCGGAGATCAGTGCCGTCCGCTCGGCGAGGCCCTCAGCGAAGGCGAAGGCCGTCAGCTCGGTGACCTCGTCGGTCGGCTGGTCGGGCAGTGCGTAGGATTCGGAGCGAGCGTGCCGGACCGTGATGGGGTCGGCCGGCCCCAGCGCCTGGCTGAGCAGCCGCTCCACGTCGGCCTCCACGGATGGGACCGAATCCAGTCGCATGGCGGCGGAAACCTGCACGTTGGCAGCCAGGGGATCGGCGTCGACCAAGGTGCGCAGCAGTCCGCTGCGGGCCACCGAGTCGGAGTACATGACGCCGGCCGCAAGCACTGTCAAGGAGCCGAGGATGACCAGCCAGGCGGCCGCGACCATCAGCCCGTCGGTGCGGATGCGCCGCAGGACCAGGCGCCACGTCGAGACGCCCACGTCAGTCGAGGCCGGAAAGGGCGTGCCGCAGCGCGTTCGTGCGGCCTGGTATGGGTTGGCGCATCCCCTCGATGGCCCGCATCCTGTTCTCCCCCAGGCGGCGGTGACCGGTCGGTCGATCAGGTGGCGAAGTGGCGCGCCCGGCGGGACTCGAACCCACGACCTTCTGCTCCGGAGGCAGACGCTCTATCCGCTGAGCTACGGGCGCACGCGTGACGCCGCATTGTATCGGCCCGCCGGCCGCGTCACCGGCGTTGATCCGTCGCTAAGGCAGCGTTTCGGGACCGATCTCGGTGCCGGCGGGCGCGTCCGTCGTCGGGAACAGCGCTGAGGAATCGATGCCCTTGCCTCGTGCCCAGTAGTCGGGCCGCGCTTCGCCGGGGTTCCCGGAGTTCGACCAGCCGCCTGTCAGGGACCAGCCGAAGTGCTCGTTCGACGCGGCCCGATCAAGGATGCCTGGGCTGTCCTGGCTCCAGAACTGGTTGCCGGCCGCCCGCAGTCCATTGCCCGTGCCGTAGATGATGTGCACGCCGCCGTCATGCGTACCCATGTAGTCCTCGAAGCGGAC
>JALZLU010000206.1 GCA_030858685.1 Chloroflexota bacterium
AGAGCCGGAGGAGCTCGACCAGGCGGCGGTCTTCACGGAGACGGCGCGAAGCCTGGGCTTGGGGCGGATGCACCATGTCGCTGTCGTCGTCCGGCGCATGGACGACGCCCTGAGCCTGTGGCGCGATCTCCTGGGGCTGCCGGTGGAGATGATCCTGAGCCTCGAGTCCGACGGTGTCCGGATCGCGTTCCTGACGGTGGCGGAGAGCAAGCTGGAGCTCGTCGAGCCGGTGGACCCGGGTACTGGCGTGGCGCGTTTCCTGGAGTCGCACGGGGAAGGCTTCCACCATGTCTGCTTCGAGGTGCCGGATATCTCACGGGCGCTGACTGATCTGGCCGCCAAGGGCGTAGAGCTGCTGGATGCCGCTCCGCGACGCGGTGCGGAGGGGCCCGTGGCATTCCTCCATCCGCGGAGCACCCAGGGTGTCCTCGTGGAACTCATCGAGGCGCCAGGAGGAGCCGCCTGGGCCGCCCTGGGGATGTGACGGTTCCGCGTGGCGGCGCGCTGCCGAGCCGGCTGGGCGTGCGGGCTACTCGCCGATGGTCGGCTTCATGGCCAGCAGCGAGAAAGACAGCGGCAATTCACCGGGGATCGTCGCCGGCAGACGCCACTTGCCATCATCGCCCTCGACCAGGAACTCGAGCTTCCAGTCTGCCCACGGGTACTCCCGCAAGGATTCGATGCGCAGTCCGGCATCGATAAGGGCCGTGACGATCTCACCCAGCCCGTGGTCCCAGCCGTACTCGGTCCGTGCCTTGATCTCCGCCGAGCGGTCAGCGTAAGAACCGGCCACCTCGAAGGCCAGCGGCTCAGCGTGCTCCCAGTAGGGATACTGGAGGCGAAGCTCGCCGGGCGCCACGCCCTCGTTCTCGAAGGCCTGTGCCACGGGGTGGATCTCGGTGATGTAGAAGGTGCCGCCGGGCTTCAGGAAGTGGCTCACGACCAGTGCCCAGCGGCTGATGTCGGGCAGCCAACCGAGCACCCCGCGCGAGGTGTAGACGATGTCGAAGTCGCCCTCCAGCACCTCGGGCAGGTCGTATATGGCGGAGCGGATGAATCGCGCGTCCAGCTCCAACTCGTCAGCCAGGCGCGTCGCCAGCTCGATGGCGGCGGGGGAGAAGTCGGCGCCGGTGACGCGAGCACCGAGCCGCGCCCATGAAAGCGTGTCGATGCCGAAGTGGCACTGTAGGTGCAGCAGGTCTCGCCCGCGCACGTCACCGATCTCCTTGACCTCGTTGGCGTGGAGGCGGATGCCGCCCTGCCTGAAACCCTCCAGATCGTAGAAGGCGGATGTCTCGTGGATCTGCGTCCACTCGTCCCAGAGCTGTTGATTCTCCTTCAGTGCATCGTCGGTCATCGCGGTGCGCCGCTCGTCACGCCGGGTGTACCCCTGCCTCCTTCAGCAAACGCGGGATCTCCGTGGGCGATTCGGCGACCCTGATGCCAGCCGACTCCAAGGCGTCGATCTTGTCCTGCGCCGAGCCGCTGCTGCCGCTGATGATGGCCCCGGCGTGGCCCATGCGCCGCCCGGGAGGTGCTGTGCGGCCGGCGATGAAGGCGATCATCGGCGTGTCGGGCATATTGGCCAGCTTCCAGGCCGCGGCCTGCTCCTCCGCATCGCCGCCGATCTCGCCCATCAGCACCAGCGCCTCGGTCTCAGGGTCGTCGCGGAACAGGGTCAGGATGTCGATGAACGTGCTGCCCACGATGGGGTCGCCACCGATGCCCACGCAGGTCGACTGGCCCATGTCGGCATCGGTCAGGGCCTGCACGACCTCGTAGGTCAGCGTGCCCGAGCGGCTGACCAGCCCGATGCGGCCCTCGCGGTGGATGGTGCCCGGGATGATCCCCACCTTGGCCTGCCCCGGCGAGGTGGCGCCGGGACAGTTCGGCCCGACCAGCCGCGCACCGGCCGCCTGGACTTCGGGCATGACCTTGAGCATGTCGAGGACGGGGATGTGCTCGGTGATGCAGAAGATGGTGCCGATCCCCGCCCCCACCGCCTCGAGGATGGCGTCAGGCGCTCCGGCGGCCGGCACGTAGATGACCGACGTGTTGGCGCCGGCCTCCGAGACCGCCTCCCGGACGGTGTCGAACACCGGCACGCTGCCGTCCAGGGCCGACTGGCCACCCTTGCCTGGCGTGACGCCGGCCACGATGATGGTGCCGTACTCCTGCATCTGCTGGGCGTGGAAGGTGCCTTCTCGACCGGTGATGCCCTGCACGACCAGGCGGGTGTCGCGGTTGACCAGGATGCTCATGTGCTGGCCGGCTGAGCGCGAGAGGCCGCTACGGCCCGTTGTACGGCATCGTCCAGGCTGGTGGCCGTCTCGATGCCATCGATGCCGCTGAGGATCTCGGCTGCCAGCTCCGCATTGGTACCGACGATGCGCACCACCATGGGCACGCTGCGCTCCTGCTGGCGGCGTGCCTCGACCAGGCCCCGGGCGACTTCATCACCGCGCGCGATCCCGCCGAAGATGTTGACAAGGATGGCGCGCACGCTGCTGTCGGCCAGGATGAGGCGCATCGCCGCCGCGACCTTGTCGGCCCGGGCGCCGCCACCGATGTCCAGGAAGTTGGCGGGCTGGCCACCGGCTCGCTTGACCAGGTCCATGGTCGTCATGGCCAGGCCTGCGCCGTTGACCATGCAGCCGATGTCGCCCTGCAGACGGATGAAGCTGAGACCCTCCGCTCGCGCTTCTATGTCGACGGGATCCTCCTCATCCAGGTCTCGCAGGTCTTCCAGGCCGGGGTGCCGATGGAGCGCCGAATCGTCCAGGGTGATCTTCGCGTCCAGGGCCTGGAGCCGTTCCACGGGTGTCCCTTCCGGCCCGTTCTCGCGCACGACGGCCAACGGGTTGATCTCCACCAGGTCCGCGTCGTTGGCGACCATCGTGGCGTACAAGCCCTTGGCGATGCGCACGAAGTCCTTGAGATGGGCGCCCAGGCCCATGGCGAAGCAGAGTTCCCGTGCCTGGAAGTCCTGCAACCCGAGATGCGGATGCGCGTGCAGGTAGGTGATGGCCTCGGGGCGCTCAACGGCGACCTGCTCGATGTCCACGCCGCCCTCCGCGGAGCCCATGTACAGCACGCGGCGGGCCGCGCGGTCCAGGACGGCCGAGAGGTAGTACTCGTGGACGATGTCGGCGGCTGGCGCGACCAGCACCTTGCGCACGGTGATGCCCTTTATGTCCATCCCCAGGATGGCCGACGCGACCTCCTCCGCTGCGGCAGGGTCCGCCGCGAGCTTCACGCCGCCCGCCTTGCCGCGTCCCCCAACGAGCACCTGGGCCTTGATCACGACCTGGTCGGCACCGGCGGAGAACAGTCGCTCGGCGGCGGCGCGCGCGTCAGCCGACGTCCGGGCCACCGCCCACGGCGGGACGGGCAGGCCCTGGGCGACGAGGAGCGACTTGGCGTCTGCTTCCTGGATCTTCACGGGGCGCCGATGGTACAGGAGGGGAGGCTCCCGCGCCGCTCCTCCTCTCGACGCTCCTCTGGGCCGCGGGCCGGGCGGAGCGGCAGGGTGCGGCCATCGACCCGGCCCGGTGACGCTCTCCTGCGGTAGGATGCCGGACGTGACCTACCGCGTGACGCTCATCCCGGGCGATGGCATCGGCCCGGAGCTTGCCGACGCTGCCGTGACCGTCCTCGATGCCACCGGAATCGCCTTCGAATGGGAGCGCGTCGAAGCAGGCGAGGCCATGCTGGAGAGTCATGGCACGCCCCTGCCGGAGGAGGTCCTCGAGTCGATCCGACGCAACCGCGTAGCCCTGAAGGGACCGATCACGACACCGGTCGGCGGCGGCTTCCGCTCGGTCAACGTGACCCTTCGCCA
>JALZLU010000235.1 GCA_030858685.1 Chloroflexota bacterium
GGTAGAGCCGGACGTTGTTCTCCAGCGCGTTGGCGCGGGCGATGTAATAGTTGCGGGGATCGCGCAGCCGCACCATGAGCCCCGCCGCCTGATCCACGGTGCCTGAGATGGGCCTGAAGCGCACAGAGGCCGCCACGTCGCGCGCCTCAAAGCCGTCAAGGATGGCTAACGGGAAGCGGCCGCTGGTGCGATCCTGGCTGGTCTCGGCAAGCACTTTTCCACCCGCCGGCGCGGACGGGTCCTCGAGTACCACCCAGCGCACCGGGCCACCGCCGCCCGTCAGGGCGAAGGAGAAGCCGGGCGGCGGCGCACCTGTGGGCGCGTCCTCGAATGTGAGGGGCGTCTCCTGCCGCCCCTGGCCGCCTGAAAGGGAGGCCGCCAGGAACGCCAGTGCTGCCAAGGTCGAGCGTCGGAACGTCGTCGGGTTCATCTGTGAGTCTCCTTCCACCACCCGCGCCCGGGCATCAGCCGAGGGCAAGCTTCGCTGCGAGCCCCACCGCCGCCGTCACGCCGAGCGTCCGGATGAGGCCCAGCTTCAGCCAGAACACGCACACTGCGGCCAGCGCAGCGAGCGCGAGGGCGAGCAGGTCCAGACTGCCGAGCACCGGCATGTCGAGAGCCAGGATGCCGAATCGGACCTCGCGCACATCCGCAAAGAGCACCCGAAGCCCGAACCACAGCGCCAGGTTCAGGATCACGCCCACCACGGCCGCGGTCACCGCGGCCAGGGCACTTGTAAGCTTGCGGTTGCCGTGCAGCCGTTCGACGAAGGGGGCGCCCAGGAAGATCCAGGCAAAGCAGGGCGCGAAGGTCACCCAGAGCACCAGGACCGAGGCGAGCACGCCGTACACGATGCCGCCCGTGCCATGCCCGCCGAGAAAGCCGACGAACTGCAGCACCAGGATCAGCGGCCCTGGCGTGGTCTCCGCCAGTCCAAGGCCGACCAGCATCTGGTCCGCCGTCAGCCAGCCGTATCCCTGCACCGCCTCCTGCGCGACATAGGCCAGCACGGCATAGGCCCCGCCAACCGTCACCACCGCCATCACCGAGAAGAACCAGGCGATGTCGGCGAAGACACCATCCACGGCGACCATCAGCAGCGCCGTCGGAAGCAGCCAGAGCGCAACCGCCACCCACCCCGCGCGCCAGGCCTGCGCGGCGAGCCGGTCGGGGCGGCCGGGATCCGCCGCCAGCACGGCGTCCAACAAGGCGGGCGGACCGTCCTTCGCCTTGCCGTGCTCGCTGGCGCGGAAGGCCCGGGGCGCCAGGTAGCCGATGAGCGCCGCGGTCAGCACGACGAAGGGGAACGGCACGCCGAAGGCGAACAGCGCCAGGAAGGCGGCGCCCGCCATGGCCCAGGCCGCGCTGGTCTTCAGGGCACGGCGTGCCACGCGCAGGAGGGCCTCGACCACCAGCACGAGCACGGCCGCCTTGAGACCGAAGAACAGCGCCGCGACGATCGGCACCTGGCCGAAGATGACGTAGACCACCGACAGCGCGAGCATGACCACGGCGCCCGGCAGGATGAACAGCGTGCCGGCAGCTAATCCGCCGCGAACGCCGTGCAGGAGCCAGCCGAGATAGGTGGCGAGCTGCTGGGCCTCGGGGCCGGGGAGCAGGTTGCAAAAGCTCAAGGCGTGGAGGAAGCGCGCGTCAGATACCCAGCGCCGCTGGTCAACCACCTCGCGGTGCAGCAGCGCGATCTGCCCGGCCGGGCCGCCGAAGGACAGCAAGCCTATGCGCCACCAGACGCGCAGCGCCTCGGCGAAGGAGGGTAGCTGTGCCGATGCTTCGGCAGGCGCGCTCAGCACCGCCTCGACCTTATCCGTGGCGTCAGAGTTCATGGCTTGCTTCCCGGTGCCGGCCAGTTGTGGGTCTCAGTCGTGGCGTCGCGCGTCCATCGGTAGAACGCGTCGTAGAGGCCCATGGCGGCGTCGAGCTGGGCCAGGTCCTCGCGGTACATGCGCGAGAGCCCGAGCGAGGCGGCCAGCAGCCCGGCCGCCTCCGGCGCGAGGTCGAGCCGGGCGGTGTCGGCGCCGCGGACGATCGCGCCCAGCCGCAGCAGCGGGTCGGAGCGCAGACCGAACTCCTCCACCATGTCGTCAAAGGTGCAGAGCTCGCTACGGTGGCTCCAAAACACACCCTCGACGTCGAAGGGTGTGGC
>JALZLU010000239.1 GCA_030858685.1 Chloroflexota bacterium
GACACCCTGGGTGCTCCGCGGATGGAGGAACGCCACTGGCCCCTCCGCACCGCGTCGCGGAGCGGCATCCAGCAGCTCTACGCCCTTGGCGGCCAGATCTGTGAGCGCGCGAGAGATATCCGGCACCTCGAAGCAGACATGGTGGAAGCCTTCCCCGTGGGACTCCAGGAAACGCGCCACGCCCGTACCCGGGTCCACTGGCTCGACGAGCTCCAGCTTGCTCTCCGCCACCGTCAGGAACGCTATCCGGACACCGTCGGACTCGAGGCTCAGGATCATCTCCACCGGCAGCCCCAAGAGATCGCGCCACAGGCTCAGGGCGTCGTCCATGCGCCGGACGACGACAGCGACATGGTGCAGCCGCCCCAAGCCCAGGCTTCGCGCCGTCTCCGTGAAGACCGCCGCCTGGTCGAGCTCCTCCGGCTCTTCGCTCAAACCGTCAGGACCTCGCGGTGCTCCCCCCAGCAGGCTCGCAGTCGGTCGCTCATCTCACCAAGGGTGGCACCCGCTTTGGCGGCGTCGATAAGGGCGGGCAGCAGGTTCTCGGTGCCCGTGGCCGCTCCGGCCACGGCAGCCATCGCTCGCGACCAGCGTTCTAAGTCCCGGTGCGAACGCACCCGCCGGGTGCGTTCGATCTGTGCCAGTTCCGCGCCTGGATCGAGCCGCTGGAGCACGGGACTGGCCACGGCATCATCGACGAACCCGTTGACACCGACCACGATGCGCTCCTCGCGTTCGACCTCGCGCTGGTAGCGAAACGCAGCATCCTGGATCACTCGCTGCTGAAAGCCAGCCTCGATGGCCTTGCGGGCCCCGCCCATGCCCTCGATGTCAGCCAGGTACTCGCCCGCAGCAGCTTCCAGCTGGTCGGTCAAGCTCTCCACGTAGTAGCTGCCCGCGAGCGGGTCGGGCGTCTCGGTCACGCCACTCTCGTGGGCCAGGATCTGCTGCGTCCGAAGCGCCAGGCGGGCGGCACTCTCGCTAGGCAGGGCCAGTGCCTCGTCACGAGCATTGGTATGCAGGCTCTGCGTGCCGCCCAGGATCGCCGCGAGCGCCTGGACGGTGGTGCGGACCACGTTGTTGTCGATGGACTGCGCAGTGAGGCTGGATCCAGCGGTCTGCACATGAAAACGACACTTCATGGAACGTTCTGCGCTTGCCCCGAACCGGTCGCGCATGATCCGAGCCCACATGCGCCGTGCGGCGCGGAACTTGGCGACCTCTTCGAAGAGCTCGCTCCAGGCGGCAAAGAAGAAGCTCAGGCGACCTGCGAACGCGTCGACGTCCAGCCCCCGCGCCCGCGCAGCTTCCACGTACTCGATGCCATCGGCGATGGTGAACGCCAGCTCCTGGGCGGCGGTCGCCCCGGCCTCGCGCATGTGATAGCCGCTGATGGAGATCGTGTTCCAGCGTGGCAACTCGGCGGCGCAGAACGCGAAGATGTCAGTCACCAGTCGCATGGAAGCATCGGTCGGATAGATGTAGGTTCCCCGCGCGATGTACTCCTTGAGGATGTCGTTCTGGACCGTGCCACCCAGCTGGTCGCGCGACACGCCCTGCTGGTCCGCCACGGCGACGTAGAAGGCGAGGAGGATGGCAGCCGTGGCATTGATGGTCATGGAGGTCGTGATCGTGCCGAGCGGCAGCCCCTGGAGGAGCGTTTCCATGTCCTCCAGCGTGCTTACCGGCACGCCCACTCGTCCCACCTCGCCCTCCGCCTGGGGAGCATCCGGGTCGTAGCCCATCTGCGTGGGGAGGTCGAAGGCCACGGACAGGCCTGTCTGACCCCGCTCGAGCAGGTAGTGGAAGCGGGCGTTGGTGTCAGCGGCGGTCGAAAATCCGGCGTACTGGCGCATCGTCCAGAGCTGGCCGCGATACATCGAGGCTTGAACCCCGCGTGTGAACGGGTACTCACCGGGCCGGCCCAGGTCGCTCTCGGCGTCGAGGGAGGCCGTGTCTGCAGCGGTGTAGAGCGGCGCGATCTCGATCTCACTGGAGGTCCGAAAGGTCGATCGGCGCAGGGCACGCGGGGTGGCTGCCTGGACGTCGGGACGTTCGCTCATGGGCAGAGCATACGTGGCCACGGTGACGCTACTCCAGCGTCACCAGGTCGTCCCCGAGTTCGACGGTCTGTCCGATGGCTACCGGCAGTCTCCCGACGACCCCGGCACGTGGAGCACGGACCTCGTTCTCCATCTTCATGGCCTCGACTGCGAG
>JALZLU010000276.1 GCA_030858685.1 Chloroflexota bacterium
TCAAGGTGCTCGATCCGATGGATGGAGCGGTCGACCATCCGCTCCCTTCCTTGGCGCAGCGCGGTCTCGACCCGCTCGGTCGACAGCCCCGCGATGAGCTGCTCGACAGCGAGCGCCGTCTCGAGTGCCAGCTCGATCGCCTCCTCCGCCGGGATCTTCATCAAGAGAGGTGTGAGCGTGCCGTTCACCACGTCCTCCGCCCCTGACGAGAAGGACACGGGCATGGCCAAGCCGTTCGCATCCGCATGTGTCCAGCGCTCGAACACGAAGCGGTCCCAGGAAGAGATGTGCATCAATCCCGCCGCGATCGTCCAGTGCTCGCCCAGCGGTCGCCGCAGGTCGTCGGCGCCCATCCGCGCCGCGAGAGCGGCCATCCGCTCGCGACTGCGCCGGTTCCGTTCATCGTGGTCACGCATCGTCATCTCCTGTCTACTTCCTTCGTTGCCTGAGGTCGTCGGGTGCTACCGTCAGCATATGGACGGAGCCCCAACATTGGACGACCTGATCACCGACGGGAGCGTTGTTCCGCCGCGCACTCGACAGATGGATTTGGTCGGTGACTCGCAGGTATCGGCCGATGCGTGACAACGAAAGTGGCCGGGCACGGGTGAGCAGCGGGTCGCCCTTCGAGGCGACCATCGGCTTCTCGCGCGCCGTGCGCGTCGGTGATCGAGTCATCGTCAGCGGCACGGCACCCATCTGGCCCGACGGTTCGTGCGATCCGGACCCGGCGATGCAGATGCGCCGCTGCCTGGAGATCATCACGGCCGCCTTGCGCGAGGCCGGCGCAGAGCCGAAAGACGTGGTGCGGACGAGGGTCTACCTGGTCGACGGCGCTGACGCTGAGGCGATCGGTGCGGTACACGGCGAGGTCTTCGGCACGATCCGACCGGCCAGCACGATGATCATCGCGGGCGGCCTGCTCGACCCTCGGTGGCGCGTCGAGGTGGAGGCGGAAGCCGTCCTCGCGCCAGCCGAGGATACCGCCCGATAAGGACGGGGCGATAGCCGGACACGGCGGAAGGCACAAGATCAGCCCGGCGAGAGGCCGCTGACCTGGAATCCGACGGACCGAGCAGCCACGCCATCTCAGTCAAGCGACAACCACGACCGGTGCTGGGGCATGGCACACTCGCCGGCACACGTATGACCACCGACTTGAACGGGATCCGGCTGCGCAACCGGCTGCTGACGTCGGCCAGCCTGCTGGGCTATGGCGCGTCCAAGCGCCGTCTCATCCTGTACGGGCTCAGCCCCATCGCGCAGTGGGTGCCGCTCGAGCGGTTCGGGGCGGTGGTCACACGGACGCTGACGCTGGAGCCACGCGAGGGCCACTTCTCGCTTCGAGAGGACTGGAAGCCCTGGGAGTTCGGGCACATGCTGCGCCTCTATTCCGGCGCGCTGCGGCGCGTGGATGGTGGCTGGATCAACGCCTTCGGCTGGTCCAACATCGGCCTCGAGGCCTACTTCGCCGACTACTTCCCGCGGACGGCAGCGCTGAATCGGATCGTGAGCTTGGGCGGCTTCTCGGTGGACGAGTTCGATGCCTTGGTGGACACTGTCAACCGGCGCGCGGCGCCGGGCGAGATCGCGGCGGTGGAGTTCAACGTCTCCTGTCACAACGTCAACTTCGACTTCGAGACCATCCTGGAGGAGGTGCTCGCTCGGGCCGTGCCTGCCAGCCGTCATCCGGTCATCCTCAAGCTCTCGCCCGACGAGGACTACGTGGCGCACGCCCGCCTGGCAGAACGGTATGGCGTGGCCGCGCTGACCGCCATCAACTCGGTCAAGGCGCTGCGCCTGGACCCGGAGACGGGCCAGCCGCTGCTGCGCAACGGCTACGGCAGCCTGTCGGGGCGTGCCATCAAGCCCATCGGCTTGCGCATCGTCTCCGAGCTGCGGGAGGCGGGCATCACGCTGCCCATCATCGCCACGGCCGGCATCCGCGACTTCGATGACTGCCGCGAATACTTCTGGGCCGGCGCCGACGCCGTCAGCCTGGGCAGCGCCACCTGGCTGCGGCCGATGCCGCTCTACGTGCTGGGGCCGCTTGAAGGGCTGCGCATCCGGCGGCTGATCGGTCAGGTGGAGCGCTACCAGCTGCCGGTGCGTACGCCGGTCCGGGCGATGAGCGCCACGTGACGGACGAGCGCGCGGCGCTGGGGGCAGAGATCGTCGCAACGGCCGTGCTGCGCGGCCACTTCGTACTCCGCTCTGGGGCCACCAGCGACTACTACATCGACAAGTACCGCTTCACGACGCAGCCTGCGCTGCTGGCTCGCATCACGGACGCGCTGTTGCCTCACGTCCCGGACGACACGCAGCGCATCGCGGGCACGGTCCTGGGAGCGGTGCCGCTGGCCGTGGCCCTGTCGCTGCGGACCGGCCTGCCCAGCGTCCTGGTCCGCGCCGACGCAAAGGGCTACGGCACCTCCAAGGCGGTCGAGGGCGAGCTTCAGGCCGGCGAGCGCGTGCTGCTCATCGAGGATGTGGTCACTTCGGGCGGCGCGGCCATCGCGGCCTTGCAGGCATTGCGCGGAGCGGGAGCCACGGTGAAGGGCATCCTGGCCGTCATCGATCGCGAAGACGGTGGCGCGGAGCGGCTGGCCGCCGCGGATGTACCGTTCCTGGCGCTCTTCACCCGCACGGAGCTGGGCCTGGGAGGCCCGTGACCGCAGGCGGCGCCGACCTCGTCGTGACCAACGGCACCCTCGTGACGCCGGTGTCCACGGCGGAGTCGGACGTCGCGATCCGGGACGGCCGCATCGCCGCCATAGCCCTTCCCGGCGCGCTGGACCTCCGGTCGTTGCGGCTGGAGGGGGCAGAA
>JALZLU010000260.1 GCA_030858685.1 Chloroflexota bacterium
AGCCCATGAAGGCTGTTGTCGCTTTTGCAATGCTTAGGGCGAAAGGATACGAAATGGTGTCGGGCGACATGCAAAACCCATCCGGCGGCGACATCAGGAACCCAGCCACCCCTGGCTAGCAGGGGAGAGAGAGGGTGTCTGACCAGGTAGACGTTGTTCCGACCGTAACCGACGGGCGGAGGCAGTGGATGAGGATACCGGACGAGGTGGCGGCGATGCTGCGGCTGCGGGATCTGGGCTGGGGCATGCGGCGGATCGCGGCGGAGTTTGGCTGCAACCGCGAGACCGTGCAGCGCTACCTCGCCACGGGCGGGTGGGCACCGTATCGCACGCCCGGGCGGCCCGGAGCGCTGGCCAGACACGGGGCGTGGCTGGCCGAGCGGCTACGCCGCCATCGCGGCAATGCCGACGTGGTGCGCCAGGAGTTGTCGGCCGAACTGGGGGTTGTCGTTAGTCTGCGCACGGTCGAGCGGGCGGTGGCGGGCCTGCGGCGCGAGCTCGCGGCGGAGGCGCTGGCGACGGTACGCTTCGAGACGCCGCCGGGGCGGCAACTACAGATCGACTTTGGCGAGCGCTGGATAGCGATCGGCGATGAGCAGGTGCGGGTCTATCTGTTCGTGGCGACCCTCGGTTACTCGCGCCGGATCTATGCCCACGCCTTCCGGCACGAGCGACAGTCGGCCTGGTTCGAGGGGCTGGAGGGCGGGTTCCGGCATTTCGGCGGCCTGCCCAAGGAGGTGCTGCTCGACAATGCCAAGGCGCTGGTCGAGCAGCATGACCCGGCCACCCGGGAGGTGGTGTTCAACGCCCGCCTGCACGCCTTTGCGCGGTACTGGGACGTGCGGCCCGTGGCCTGTGCCCCCTATCGGGCGCGGACCAAGGGCAAGGATGAGCGCGGGGTCGGCTACGTCAAGCACAACGCCATCGCGGGCCGGAGCTTCGCCAGCTGGGGGGCGCTGGAGGCGCATCTGGCGTGGTGGATGCGCGAGGTCGCCGACCAACGCGTGCACGGCACCACGGGCGAGGTGCCGATGGTGCGGTTCGAGCGCGAGGAGCGCCAGGCGCTGCGCCCGCTCGGCGGCAAGCCGCCGTTCCGGCAGATGCGCGAGCTGACCCGCGGCGTGCAGAACGACGGTTGCGTGGACGTCGACACCAACCACTACAGCGTGCCCTGGCAGCTGATTGGCGCGCAGGTCAGCGTCGTGGTCAACGGCGGCGAGGTGCGGATCAGTCACGCGGGCGCGGAGGTGGCGCGCCACGAGCAGCGACGGGGTCGGCGCGAGCGTGTCGTGGATCGTGCCCACCTGCGCGGCATCGTGGTGGGCGCCCGGGGCGAGCCGCGGTCCGACGGCGTAGTGGATGCGGTGGTGCCTGCTGCCGATCTCCTGCGGCCGCTGGCCGAGTACGAGCAGGTGGTGGGAGGCGGGTGGTGAGCGGCGCCGCGGCACCGTCCCTGCCCGAGATGCTGGGGCGGCTGAAGCTGACGGCGATGCGTGACCGCCTCGACGTCCTGCTGGACGAGGCGGCTCGGCGCGAGCTCAATCTGCCCGAGGCGCTGGGCCTGCTGTGCGAGGCCGAGGTGGCGCACCGCGAGGAGCGGCGGATCCAGATGGGGCTGAGCATCGCCAAGTTCCCCTACGTGCGCACGCTGGAGGGTTTCGACTTCGCCGCCCAGCCCTCGCTCGATCCCAGGCAGGTCCGTGAACTCGCTGCCTGCCGCTGGGTGGCGAACGGCGACACGCTGCTGGTCCAGGGGCCGCCGGGGGTGGGCAAGAGTCACATCGCTGTCGCCCTCGGACGTGAGGCGGTGCAGCGGGGCTATTCCGTGCTGTTCACCTCGGCCGTGGCGCTGATCACCGACCTGATGAAGGCGCAGGCGGAGGGACGGCTGGAGGAGAAGCTGACGCGTTACGCCAAGCCGAAGCTGCTGATCATCGACGAGTTCGGTTACCTGCCGCTCGAGTCGCATGCCGCGCACCTGTTCTTTGCCCTGGTGAGCCGCCGCTACGAGCGTGGCAGCAATCTGGTGACCAGCAACCGCAGCGTGAGCGAGTGGGGGATCGTTCTGAACGATCAGGTGGTAGCCACCGCCATCCTGGACAGGCTGCTGCACCACAGCCACGTGCTGACCATCCGTGGCGACAGTTACCGCTTGCGAGAGAAGCGGCGGTCCGGGCTGCTCAAATCCAACGCCGCAACGGCTCCGGCCGGGGTATCAGCATGACCGGGGTGGCTGGGTTTTCAATGTCGCCGGTGGCTGGGTTCCTGATGTCGTTTGACAGGCATCCTCCGCCGCGATGCGTGCGCCGAGAGCGGCGCGGTTGGAACCGATCGCTTCGGCCCCAAGGGCAGAAAAGCGTTGCACGAGTTCTGGCTC
>JALZLU010000267.1 GCA_030858685.1 Chloroflexota bacterium
TTCCGAGATCTCGCGTTCTATGGAACTCAGCGACGCGATGCGAGTGCCCAGGTCCTCGATCAGGATGGAGAGGTCACGAAAGTGAGCGCTCTCCGGATCCACGCCGCGCTTCTCGACTTCGAGGGCGTGCAATCGCTCCGTGTCGGCAAGAAGGGCGTCTGATGTCGCCCGTACGTCGTCCATCCCCTCGGACACATCGTTCCTCCTCTTCGAGCATCGTGGCCCTCAGCCCCCGGACACCCAGCGCCCCTCGCGATAGATGT
The DNA here is from genome assembly GCA_030858685.1 of Chloroflexota bacterium. Taxonomy (GTDB): domain Bacteria; phylum Chloroflexota; class Limnocylindria; order Limnocylindrales; family CSP1-4; genus Palsa-1032. The sequence continues at coordinate 264 of JALZLU010000267.1, forward strand.
ACCAGACTTCGACCTGCTCGCCCGCGAGCCCCCTGCGTCTGACCACCGCCAGCGGGTAGTCATCCCTCAGGAGCCGTTCCAGAGCGTCGGGTGACTCCACGCCGGTCAGTAAGGATCGATCCACCATCTCGCTGAATCGCAGGTCGTCCCTCGGGTTGATGATGACGGTCGGTGACGTTCGTGTCACGGTGCCCCCGCTGCGAATCGGACTGGTACATCTGGATGGTGCGACGTTCGCGCCTCCGGCGACGCGACTCAGGGCACCATCCTCCTTGCCGCCGTGTTTCAGTCCCGCCCTGGTGCCGCGGCTTCGTTCGGATCTCCGGCGCCGTATCTCGAGGGGCCTTGAGGTCTGAGATGCTTCAGGCAGAACCTCGACCGGGCCCCCTGGCCTGACGGAACGCCGCCACGTCAGGCCATTGGGCGCCGCACGACAGGCAGGCGATGGCCGGCGGCTGGTCAGCCGAGAGTTCGCCCATGCCCAGGATGTCCGCCGTGGGCTGTGCGCCCATGGTGGCCACATAGGGAAAGCCGAGCAGGCTCACGGTGTGGCGGCCGCAGGCGGGACACGCCTCCGCGGAACGCTCCGCATCCAGTCCCTGATCGGGCTGGGCATGGGGTCGCTGCAGGGGCAGGCTTCGGTAGCGGCGGCGCATGGGGCTCACGGGCTCGCCGCGTTTCCAGCCTGTTGCATGGCGTCCACACTAACAGTCTGGATGGCCGCATCGACTGGGAGCGCGGCAGTACCATCGAGCGGACCCAGGGGAGACCGTCGCCTCCCCTCGTCGCGCGACCCAGACGCCGCGACCTCCCGGTATCTTCGATTTGCCGCTCGAACAGCTGCTCCTTATCGCCGGCGCCATCGTGCTGGCTCACCTGGGCGTGCTCGCCGTCATCGTGCTGCCGCGCATCACTGCAGGCAGATCCGACGACCTCGAGGCAGGCCCGTCCCGCGCTGGACATCCGATCGGTGCCGGCCGCTTCGCCGAGCCTGCCGATGACTCCGCCGGTCTGCCTTCGATGTCGGCCATCGATCGCGTGGTGCGCGTGGTCAGCCTCCTCTTTCTCGCCGCGGCCGCCATTGCCGTCGCCGTCAGCGGGTCGTTCGCCGCATCCGCGCTGCCGGTCTATCTGCTCCTGACGGCGGCCACTATCGCGGTGGTCATGGTCGGTATCCTCCTGCCCGCAGCGCTATTGGGTCGCGGTCGCCGGCTGGTCCAGGTGAGCGGGGCCATCGGAGTGGTAACGGCGCTGGTGGTGATGACCGGTGGCGTGGGCAGCCCTTTCGTGGCGGGCTACTTCGTGATCGTGGCTGCCGCAGCGCTCTCTTCGGAGGACGTTGCACCGGCAGTGGTGTCCATCTTCGCCTCGCTCGCCTACCTGCTTGTTGCGTTGATCGTGCCGACGCCGGAGGGCATGGACGCGGCAGTCGTGGCGGGGGCCATCTTCCGCGTGGTCGCGCTTGCTCTGCTCGCCTACATCGCGACCGTGGTCGGTGGGCAGCAGCGCCGGGCACGCGAGGCCGCGCTGCGGCTGGCCCGCTTCGACCCTCTTACCGGCCTCTACACACGCCACTTCCTGTACAGCGCCATCGAGCGCGAGATAGGCCGGGCTGCCCGGACGGGTCGCGGCTTCTCCCTCCTGATGTTGGATCTGGACGACCTGAAGAAGGTCAACGACAGTCACGGACATCCTGCCGGAGACCGCGTCATCAGCGCTGTCGGCGAGGTCATCCGCCGCTCAGTAAGAGACAGCGACCTGGCCGCCCGCTACGGCGGCGACGAGTTCGTGGTCGTGCTGCCGGAGACGGACTCGACCGGTGCCTTCACGGTCGCCTCGAAATTGCGCGCTGATGTGGCGTCACTCGTCCTTCGCGTCGACTCCGGGACGGTCCAGACGTCCATCTCGGCCGGCCTGGTCTGTCATCCGGAGGACGGTGCCACGCTGGAGCAGCTGATGGCCACTGTCGATGCGGCGATGTACGAGTCCAAGCGGCTCGGCAAGGACCGCATCGTCGGGCCTCGGGCCGCGCCGGATGCC
>JALZLU010000366.1 GCA_030858685.1 Chloroflexota bacterium
TCGGCGGACATCTGCGCTGACCGCAGCCATCCCGACTTCCGTCCCCTGCCTGAGGGGCTGGGCCTCCTCTTCGACCCCGATTGCCCCTTGGTCCGCCCCGATCCGCTGGGCATGAGCCTCATCCTGAGCAGCCCAGCCTATCTGCTGGGCATCCCCGGCCTGCTGGCCATGTGGCGCGGCGCGAGACGCCGCTGGGCGGCGGGCGTGATCCTGGCGGTGGGTGCCATCGCGCTGCTCAACCTGATGCACTTCAGCCAGGGCTGGGTGCAATTCGGTTATCGCTTCAGCAATGACTTCGCGCCCTTCGCCATGGTCGCCGTGGCCTTGGGCATCGCACGCTACGGGGTGCGGCCGGCGACCGTGGCCCTCGTCGCCATCTCGGTGCTGGTCAACGCCTGGGGCGTGTACTGGGGTGTCGCGCTGGGATGGTGAGTGGCATCCTGGGGGGGCGCTTCGCCGGCCGGTCCTTCCGTAGCCGCGTGGTGGACCTCCTCGGAGCGGCCTGGCCGGCTCTAGGAGCGGCGCTCCTCTCGCTGGCGGTCTACGTGCCCACGCTGATGCCCGACATCGGCTTCTGGGACACCGCCGAGTTCCAGGCCATCGGGCCCGTGCTGGGCATCGCTCACCCGACCGGTTATCCCTCTTACACGCTGCTGGCCTGGCTCGCTTCTGTGCTGCTGCAGCCGCTGGGCACAGAGGCCTTCCGGGCCAACCTTCTCAACGCCCTGCTGATGGCCTCTGCGGCGGGGCTCGTGGCGCTGGTTGTGACGCTGTTGACCCGACGCCGCTCACTGGGCCTGGCGGCGGGACTGCTACTGGGTCTGGCGCCGACCGTCTGGGACAACGCCGTACGCGCTGACGCCCACGCGCTCCATCTGGCGCTGGTGGCGTCGTTGCTGGCGGTTCTCCTCGTGTGGGCCGATCGTTCGCGGGGCGGCCATCCCCGCTCGGGCCGCTGGCTGGTGGCCGCGGCCGTCATCTATGGCATCGCCCTGGGCAACCACGCCCTGACGCTGCTGCTGGCACCGGGCATCGCGGCCTATCTGCTGATCGTCGAGCCGCGGCTCCTGCGACGCTGGCGTCTCGTCCTGGGCTGCGTCGCGGCGCTGGTCCTGACCACTGTCGCGCTGTACCTCTATCTGCCCATCCGCTCGGCCATGGACCCGCTCCTCGACTACGCCGACCCCCAGGCGTGGGTCCACCTGGATGCTGCGGGAAACGTCGTGGGGGGCTTCCGCTACCTGGTCCTCGGCGAACAGTTCCGGGGCACGTTCTCGCCACTTCCCTCGCTGTCTGAGGGCATCAGCATCATCTGGCGCCAGATCTGGCTGGACATGGGGCCCATCGCCCTCCTCTCGCTGGGAGGCGTCGTGGCGGCGGCACTGCGCTGGCCACGCGAGCTTGCGCTGCTGGGCCTCTGGTTCGTGGTCACGTGGGTCTTCGCCCTGGGCTACCAGAACGCCAGCATCGAGCGGTATTACCTGGTGCCGCTGCTGGTGGCCGTGGTCTTTGCCGCGCTGCTTGCGGCCGTCGTACTGGAGATGGTGGAGCGCTACGCGGAGTGGAGGCGTGACGACTGCCCGGTGGAGCGCCGCCTGCCGCGCGGGGTCGCCATTCGCGCTGCACTTCTGCGCTGGCTGGTGCCGGGCGTGGCGGCCCTCGCGCTCCTGGCGCCGACCCTGATCGCGCTCCCGGCAACGTACGACCGCGTCGACGCATCGGACGACCGCGCGGCTCGGGTCTGGCTTGATGCGACATTCCAGGCGTTGGAGCCGGACGCCGTGATCGTCTCCTGGTGGAGCTACTCCACGCCGATGTGGTATGGCCAGTTCGTGGAGGACCGGCGTCGTGACGTGCTGGTCCTGGATGACCGGACCATCCTGGATGCGGGACTGGGCGACGTACACGGCGCCATCGCACGGTATCTTGGCGAGCGGCCTGTCTATCTCATCCGGCTGCCGCGCGACATCGAGGAGGTGGCCTCACGCTACGAACTCCAACCTGTCGAGGGCCTTCGCTTCGGCGATGTCTGGAAGGTCCTGCCCAAGGGGGTCGGTTACGATCGGCCGGTGTCCAGCCTCACCGGCACCGTCGACGCCGGACCCGCACGACCCTGATGGTGACCATGGCGCGCGCTGCTCGCTGCGCGGCGGCAGGAGCGTGAGCGCGCCATCGACGCGGGCGCGCGTGCCCGCCCTGTCCTACTTCTTCCCGGCCCACGATGAGGCCGAGAACGTGGCCGGCCTGGTGGCCGAGGCCCTTGCCGAGCTGCCCCATCTGGCCGACCGATTCGAGATCATCTGCGTCGACGACGGCAGCCGCGACGGGACCGGCGACATCGCGGACCGGCTCGCCGCCGAGCATCCTGACCTGGTCCGGGTCGTCCACCACGCCACCAATCGTGGGTATGGAGCGGCGCTGCGCAGCGGGTTCCGCGCAGCACGCTTCGAGCTCGTCTGCTTCACGGACGGCGATCGCCAGTTCCGAGTGGCGGACCTGGGGCTGCTGGCCGACCGCCTGGCGGCGGGCGCGCTCGAGGGCCGAGCCCCGGACGTCGTCGCCGGCTTCCGGCTCCAACGGGCCGATCCGGCCATCCGCCTGGCCTATGCGCGGGTCTATCGAGCCTGCCTGCGCCTCTTCTTCGGCCTGGGAGTGCGTGACGTGGACTGTGCCTGCAAGTTGATGCGGCGCGGCGCGCTGGAGGGCATCCGCCTGGAATCGCGCGGCGCATTCCTGTCGGCGGAATTGCTCATCAAGCTGCACGAGATGGGCCGCCCCGTGGCGGAGGTGGGGGTACCACATCACCCGCGCACGGCCGGACAGGCATCGGGTGCTGACCCTCGTGTGGTCTTCCGAGCGGTGCGCGACTTCTGGGCCCTTCGCCTGCGGCTATGGGCGAACCGGAAGGCCGCGTTGGGACGCGGAGAACCCGTCCTCGGCCCCTGAGGCCCGACTCAGTCGAGGCGCCGCCCGCCTCCGCCCGGCTCGCGAGGCGGATCGCCCGGCGCCTCGCCGGCACCAGTCTCAAGGTCCAGATCGAGTGAGTTGATGAACTCACGGAAGACCGACAGCTTCTCGTCCTCGTCCGCTTCGGGCGTCACGCCCGCCCGCTCCAGGACCTCGTCCGTAGCGTAGATGGGCGCGGCCGTGCGCACCGCGAGGGCGATCGCGTCGCTGGGCCGCGCGTCCATCTCCACGATCCGACCATCGATCTCCAGCACGAGTCGCGCGCGGTACGTCTCATCGGCCAGGTCGCTGACCACGATGCGCTGGACAGAAGCACCCAGCGAGGCGAGGGTCTGCGTGAAGAGGTCGTGCGTGAGCGGACGCTCGGGCGATATCCCCTGGAGCCTCATGGCGATGGCGTTCGCCTCCCAGGAGCCGATCCAGATGGGCAGATAGCGGTCGCGCTCGGACTCCTTGAGGATGACCACGTGCTGAGAGGAGAGCATGTGCACCCGGACGCTTTCCACGACCATCTGGGTCAGACCCACCGTCATGGCCCGATTCTAGACCGGCCGGCCTCAGGGAGCCGGGGAGGCCGACTGACGCGGCCGTCGTGAGCGGCCGGGTGAGGGTTCCTCGCCGCTGGGGGCTGGGCCGAGGGAGCCGGACGGCGAAGCGCCGGGACTCGGCGAGGCGGCTGGGCCCTGCGGCACGTCGACCAGTTCGCTTCGGTACAGCGCGTCGGCTGTGAGCCAGATGAGTGTCGCCGGCTCCGCCGGAAGCGGATCCTCTCCTTCAGGCACGGTGGGGGCCGCGGGCTGCACCACGTACAGGCCGCGCAGGTCCTGGAGGGGTGCCATCCGCGCACCGGTGAACCACTGCTCCACGAAGCCACCGTCCGACTTGCGGAAGACCAGCAGCCGGCCATGCTGCGCATCCCACACGTAGAGCGAACCTTGACCGATGCCGCCCGGACCGGCGAAGAGCCGGTAGTCGCGTCCGGGGCGCAGATCCCCCTCGTCCGGGGGGGTGGCCAGCGAGAAGTCCTGCACCCGGCCGCTGAGATGCTTGACCGCATCGTCCTCCGTGAGCCCGTAGAGGTTCCCGTCGATGATCACCTGGCGGAACTCACCGAGGTCCTCGTTGTCAGCGGCGAGGTAGTCGCTGGGCGTCGAGAAGCCACTGCCATCGGCGGTGGGTTGGTAGCTCAGGATCTGATCGGAGCTCGGGTCGGTGACGTAGAGCCGGTAGAGGCCGCCCTCGGACTGGTTGGGCAGCAGGAATGTGTTGATGTCGATGATGTCGGCGCCCCACGCCACGTCGTCGCTCAACAGCACCGGTCCCAGCGTGCCGCGGCCGGTGTCATCCGACGGTCGCCAGCGCCACAGGTTGGAGCGGATGTCGGAGATGAGCAGATCGGGGCCGCCCACGCTCAACATCATGGGCGTGCCGATGCCCTCGCCCGACCCGTCCCCGGCCGTCACGATGACCGTCGTGGCGCCGGTCTCGGGGTCCACCCGGCTGACGGTGCGCGCCTGCTGGTCCAGCACGTACGCGGCGCCATCCGGTCCCAGGACCAGGTCCTGCGGGTCCTGTACCCCGCCGCCGCTGATGCGGGCGACGAGGCTTGCGGCCATGTACTTCGTGCCGTACAACTCATCGAGGCCGGCCGCTACCCGCTCACGGACGGGCCTGATGTCCGAGGGCGGCACGCCCGTCTCTTCCGCGCGTCCCAGATCGGACCAGGCGGTCTGCAGCAAGGTCAGGGCCTGCGGCGGATCATCGGTGATCAGGTCGGCGTCGGCCACCTGGTCGGTCAGCCGCTGCGCGGACAGAAGGGCCGCTTCGCCGGCGTTGACACGGGTGATGGGTGTCTCGGTGCCGCGCGGTGCGAAGAAGATCATCAGGCCCAACACCAGGATCACGCCAAGGAAGCCGAGGAAGGCCACGGCGGCCCGTCGCTGCGACTCGCGCTGAGAGACGCGTGGAGCGATGCGCCGGTACTGACGGCGCCGCCCGGGAATGAGATCGGCGAGGCGGTCGGTCAGCCCTCCCACGGCGTTGCCCACGGCATCGCGAGCGTCCATGGCGCGCGAGTTGATGAGCGAACCGGCGCCAGCCCCCACCAGCGCCCCTGCGCCGCCCGCGTCGTCCTCAGGCGAGGCCACCGGCACGAGTCGGTTCTCCGCTCGGGGCGTGGCTGTCTCGCTGGCTTCGATGGCCAGCACCGCGTCCGAGCCCTCTCCCCCGGCCGCCACGAAGAGGTGGTGCAGATGCTCCACGGCCGATTGTGGGTGGAGCGTCACCACCGAGTTCTTGAGTTCCTCCGTGCCCACCACCTCGGTCAGGTCGCGCGATACGAGCAGGAGCGAATCGCCGATGGCGAACTCGCCACGCCACACATCGAGTCGCAGGCCCTCGCCCGTGGGCAGGCCGGGACCGGAGGAGTGCTCCGGCATGAGCAGACGGGCAGCGCGCACCAGGTACGCCTCGGCGGGGCCGGTCGTCGCGACATACAGCTCGTGGCCACGGATGATGGCCAGGGCCACGCCGATCGAGCCGACCGCGATGCCGTGACCTTCACGGCTGCTGCGCAGCTTTCGCTCGGCGTTCCGGAAAGCCTTGTTCAGGCAGATGGGGATGCCCGCCGACTCGTCGTAGTAATACTCGCGCCGGATGGTGTCAGCGACCAACGCCGTCGCGTCACGTGCTCGCCCGCCCACGGTCGCAGAGGCGACGATGAGATAGAGGTTGCCCTTGGTCCTGGACTTCGAGCCTGTCGCCGGCTCGGTGACGGAAAGCGTGTCCGCTGACGAGGAGAGGCGGTCCTGCTCGGCGACCAGGCCGTACTTGAGGTGGAGGCGGGTCGGCAGCGGCGGCCCAGTCAACACGCCGCTGCCGGGCGACCGGTCACCAGGGCCGGCCGACTGCCGGGCACGCGGCGGACCGGACGCGCGCGGCCGGAGGCTGACCCGCAGTTCGAGCAGGTGCGATCCGCCCGGGGCACCGGCGAACGCCGCGAGCAGCTCGTCGGACCGCAGACGCAGCTCCTGGGCCACGATGGGACTGTCGGCGCTGACGATCAGGACCGGGGGGCGCACGGCCAGCAGGCTGGACGATCCGGACGCCGCGGGTACGTGCTCGGCCAGGAGGCGGAGCCAGGATGCCATCGCCCTGGACAGCCGCAGCTCATCCTCCAGGCCCAGGCTGCCCGCCAGGTCTGGCAGCAGGTCGGCCAGGCGACGCATCGGGCGGCGGCGCCCCGTCATGGTCCGCTCCAGCAAGCGCTCATCCCGCAAGCTCCAGACGGCCCGGCTGGACCGTCCACGCAGTCGAGGCAGCCACCAGGCCAGCGTCCAGGTCGTCCAGCGTGGTGGTCGTCACGAAGGCCTGGGGCAAGTCGCCGATGCGCCGCACCAGGTGGGCTCGACGCTGCGGATCGAGCTCGCTGAAGACATCGTCGAGCAGCAACAGTGGTGGTCGCCCGTCGCGAGCTGTGAGCAGGTCCAACTGGGCCAGCTTCACGGCCAGGATGGCGGTGCGCTGCTGGCCGCGCGACGCGAATCCGCTCAGTTCTCGCCCCTCCAGTTCGAAGGCCACATCATCACGGTGCGGGCCGACCAGGGTCGACCCGTTCCAGAGCTCCTTCTCGGAGGTCTCGACGAGGCGCCGCGCCAGTGCTTGCTCCGCGCTCTCACCCATCGACAGAGGCGCGTTGGTCACGTAGCGAAGCTCGAGGCGCCCTTCATGTGGAGCGATCTCAGCATGCGCCTCGGCCAGCGGTCCGGCCATGCTCGCCAGGGCCTCCAGTCGCCAGGTCACGATGCGTCCGCCCTGCTGCACCACCACGCTGTCCCAGGGGGGCAGTTCATCCGAGGAAGCCTCTCCCTCCCGGATGCGTCGCAGGAGCGTGTTGCGCTGCTGGAGGGCACGGGCGTAGGTGCTGAGCGTGGCCGCCCCCTCGGTGACCCCCTGGGCCACGAGCGTGTCCAGCAGGGCGCGGCGGAGGGAGGGTGAGCCGGCTACCAGCAGCATGTCCTCGGGGGCGAAGACCACTGCCCGCAGCGCAGCTGACAGGGCGGCCGCGCGGCGCGGAACACCGTTGACCCTGACGCGTTTGCGGGTGCTGGCCGCACCAGGCCGGGCGAGCACCAGTTCGAGCTCATCCGTGCCCGGACCGCCGGAGCTGACATGGGCCTCCAGGCGCGCGAAGGGCGCCTCCCAGGCGATCATCTCCAGGTCCGCCGACGTGCGATGTGAGTGGCCCAGAGCCATGACCACGAGGGCCTCCAGCAGGTTCGTCTTGCCCGCCGCGTTGCTGCCAACGATGACCTGCGGCCCGGCCGGAAAGCACACGTCCAGCGCCGCGTACGAGCGGAACCCGACGAGGCTCAGGCGTTCGACACGCACGGCGGAGGCGTGGCGCTCGCCCCAGCGGTCAGGACGGCGTGCGCACGGGCATGATGACGTGCACGTAGTCGGGGTCATCGACGGGCTTGATGACGCCCGGTGAGAGCGGCCCGGAGAACTCCAGGGCGAGCTGCGCACCATCGACGTTCTGGAGCGCCTCCGTCAGGTAGCGCGCGTTGAAGGCGATGGCCACGGCGTCCCCCTCGATGGCCGCTTCGACCTCTCCCTCAGCGTCACCCACGTCCGCGGCGGCGGCGATGGTGATGGCGCCACTGGCCGCGTCACCCACCTTCAAGCGCACCACGTTGGCGGCTGAGGAAGCGATGAGCGCCGACAGCCGCACGGCCTTGAGCAACTCGTCACGATCGACCACGGCGCGCGACGAGTGCGAGGTGGGCAGTACCTGCTGGTAGTTGGGGAACTGCCCGTCGATGAGCCGCGAGACGAGCTCCGTGCCCTCCACGTGGAAGAGGACCTGACTCTTGGACGAGGCGAGCATCATGTCGACCGGATCGTCCGTGTCGTTGAGGATGCGCATGAGTTCCTGGTAGGACCGCGCCGGCACGACGAGGATGGTCTCCTCGACAGGGTCGAGGATGGGCAGGTCCTTGACGGCGATGCGGTAATTGTCGGCCGCGGCGAGGGTCAGCCGGTCGCCAACCAGCTTGGTCAAGACACCAGTCAGGATGGGCCGTGCTTCGTCGGAAGCGGCGGCGAAGGCCACTTCGGAAAGAGCCTTGCGGAGTAGCCGCTGGGAGACGCGGGTGGTGGGGCGGTCGCCGGCGGTGGGGATGACCGGGAATTCTTCGGCATCGATGCCCCGCAGGTGCGTCTGGTAGCGGCCCGCCTTGAGGCGCAGAGTGGTGCCCTCCACCTCCAGGTCGACCCGCTCGCCGGCGGGCAGACCAGCCACGACGTCGGTGATCAGACGAGCCGGCACGGTCAGGGCGCCGTCGGTATCGATCCGCCCGGGCACCCAGGAGGTGATTCCGATCTCCAGGTTGGTGGCCGTCAGCTTGAGGCCGGCATCCTCCGTGCGCAGCAGCACGTTAGCCAGCACGGGCAGGGTAGAGCGAGTGCTGACGGCACGGCTCACCACGGACAGGCCGCGCGCCAGGTTCTCTTGCATGACCGACAGCTTCACGGTCGTCCGCTCCCTCTCTGGCCGGGTCGGTCGGTCCACATCCCAGACCCCCGGTGGTTCTGCCTATCGTTCTCTATCTTCGCATCCCGTCATCATCATCATGGTGTGGATAGTGGGGACAGATGTTCTGGGTCACGTTGGCACCGCGCTCACCAGGACCACGGCGGGCCGGTGGACGGAGACCGTTGACCCGGGGACGCTCGGTGCATCGGAAGTGGACGGCGGGGATGCTTGTCCAATGGTCGTCTCGTCAGGGCCCCTGTTGCACACCGGTCGTCCACTTCGGCGCTGAACACGGCGTCCACAGCCTACGACCACGTCGGCGCTGGCGCTCTTGGAGACTGCTTCAGTCGGAGTAGATGAGCTCTCGGACGGCGGCCAGCTCGCGCCGAAGCTCCTCGTTCTCGGCGCTCTCCCGGTCGATCTTGTCGCAGGCGTGCAGCACCGTGGAATGATCGCGATGACCCAGTTCCGCGCCGATGCGCAGGAGCGAGACGTCCGTCTCGGCGCGCATCAGGTACATCGCGATCTGGCGTGGCATGACGATCGCGCGGTCACGCTTCTGGCCCTTGAGTTGCTCCAGGGCCACGCCGTAGTAGTCCGAGACGGCCTGCGCGATGCGTTCGGGCGTGACCACGTGACGCTTGGGTTGGTAGAGCACGTTGGAGAGCACCGCCTGGGCCAGGTCTGCGGTGAGCGGCCGCCCGTTCATGTTGGCGTAGGCCACGATGCGGATGAGTGCCCCTTCCAGCTCGCGGATGTTGGAGGCCACTTTGCGCGCGATGAACTCCAGTGCTTCCGACGAGATGGGCACCGACTGCTCCTCGGCCTTGGCCCGCAAGATGGCGATGCGCGTCTCCAGGTCGGGCGCCGTGAGGTCGGCGATGAGGCCCCACTCGAAACGGCTGCGCAGCCGCTCCTCCAGGGTCACGATCTGCTTGGGCGGCCGGTCACTGGAGAGGACGATCTGCTTGCCGTCGTCGTGGATCGCATTGAAGGTGTGGAAGAACTCCTCCTGCGTGCGCTCCTTGTCGGCGATGAACTGGATGTCGTCGATGAGCAGCAGATCGATGCGCCGGTAGCGGGCGCGGAACTCGTCGATCTTGCCCTGCTGGATGCTGGTGATGAACTCGTTGGTGAACTTCTCACTGGTGGCGTAGACCACCTTCTTGCGCGGGAAACGGGTCATCACCTGGTTGCCGATGGCGTGCATCAGATGGGTCTTGCCCAGTCCCACGCCGCCGTACAGGAAGAGCGGGTTGTAGGCCTGACCCGGCCGCTCCGCCACCGACAGGCTGGCCGCGTGGGCCAGGCGGTTGGCCGAGCCGACGATGAAGTTGCGGAAGGTGTATCGAGTGTTGATGCTGACCGATCCGCCCTCACCCCCGACCCTGCCGGGCTCCAGCCGAACCGGCGCGGGGCGGTGGCTGGGAGGTTCCTCCTCGGCAGCCGTGAGGCCCTCGCGGACCTCGAAGTCGACATTCACGCTGTAGCCCACCACGCGAGCCAGCGTCTGGCAGATGAGCGAGCGGTAACGGTTCTCCAGCCAGTCCTTGGTGAAGCCGTTGGGGACAGCCACCCGGAAGCGGCTGTCATCCACCGATACCAGGGCGGTGTCCTTCAGCCAGGTCTCGAAATTGGCCGGTGAAAGTGAGACCTGCAGCTCGCCCAGGGCAGCGCGCCAGACCTGCTTCGCGTCCATCGATACGGCCAGCCCCAAACTACGGATCCCACAGCATGCACGGCGCTCGTGGGTCCTCTCGACCACTCGGAGCGCAAACCTCGCGACCCCGGTCGCGGTGCCAACCAGAGCTGCGTGACTCCAGCCCGGAGGGTTCCGGAAGGGGGCCACCCACGGTACCCATCGGGGTGCCGGGCGGCATACGTTAGCGCTGTTCGGTGGACCTCGCAACGGCTTTCTCCGATACCCTAGGGGGGTATAGAGCCTGAGGCACGCTCAGCCGATCGGGTCGCCCGGCAAGGCCCCCTCATCCACACTCAGCAGGGGGATCCGTCCGTCCGCGGGCAGCGCCCCCAGCACCAGGACCTGGCTCTCGAAGCCCGCGATGCGGCGCGGCGGGAAGTTGACCACGGCGATGACCAGGCGCCCCTCCAGGACGGTCGGATCAGGGTACGTCGGTGGAAGCTGGGCGGAGGAGCGGCGCACGCCGAGGGGCCCCAGGTCGATGGTCAGCTGGTAGGCCGGGCGGCGCGCCGCGGGGAACGGTGAGACCGAGACGACCCGTCCCACGCGGATGTCGAGCTTGCCGAAGTCGTCGATCGTGGCGCTGCCCACCGGCAGGGCCGAGTGGGTCGGTCGCGTGTCGGTCATCTCACTGTCTCCTCGATGGATAGTTTGGCGGGGTCGTCTCGCGGGCGGCTTCCCGCCACGCTGGTCGATCGGTCCTCGACACTGGTGCGAACCATCGGCTATCATCCGCCGGACGTGGCGCGCCACGGCGCAAGCACGCGACCCGACGGTCGCTGACCCGGCGCCCGGCGCGTTTTCCTTCCTCGGCAGTGGATCAGCCTCCGCGCCGCCGGATCCCGCCAAGAGGAGCCTTCGAGGCGCACCATGAGCAAGCGAACGTATCAGCCCAAGAAGCGACACCGGGCCAAGGAGCACGGCTTCCGCGCGCGGATGAAGACTCAGGGCGGCCGGCGCATCCTGGCCGCCCGTCGTGCCAGGGGCCGCAAGAAGCTCTCTGCCTGACGCACCCTGACAGGCCCGTCACCAGTGAGCCGTTGGAGATGCTTCGCTCGGTGAAGGACTTCGCGGCGCTGCAGACCGGTGGACGGAGCCGCGCCCACCCCCTGCTCATCCTGCGCTGGCGCCGGAACGATGTCGAGCGGCTCCGGTTCGGGTTTTCGACCAGTCGCAAGGTCGGCAACGCGGTCGTCCGCAATCGCATCAGAAGACGGCTTCGAGAGGTGCTTCGGGCGACGGATCGCCGCCCGACCGGTGGGTGGGACATCCTGGTCATCTGTCGACCGGCCAGTGCCGAGGCAGGCTACGCAGATCTGAAAAGCGCACTGGATCGGCTCCTGGAGCGCATGGGCAAGGACGAAGGAGGCATCAGGAAGACGTGAGGAGACTCGGGGTGGGCCTGATCCATCTCTACCGCATCGTCTTCGCGTGGCTGCCGCCCAGCTGTCGTTTCGAGCCGACTTGTTCGCACTACGCGGAGCAAGCCATCATGCGCTACGGATCGCTCCGCGGCAGCTGGCTGGGCATTCGCCGCATCGCGCGCTGTCACCCCTGGAACCCCGGCGGCTATGACCCCGTCCGTTAAGCCCTCCCTGACTGGCGCGCGACCCGCAGGAGCGGGCATGGCCAGGCTCGACCTCATGCTGGCCATCCTGCTGGCGCTGGTGGCCTTCGTGGTCATCGCCGCGCCAGTGCTGGGAGCGGATCCGTCGGCGGGTGCTTCGGCGTCACCTGCGGCCAGCGGCTCGCCCGATGCTTCGGGCGCCACATCGCCAGCGCCTTCGCCGGCCGGCTCGTCGTCCGCTGCGCCGTGTCCGCTGCCCAACCCGCTGCCAACGGCCCAGCCGGGCCAGAGTCCGCTGCCCAACAACCTCTGTCCGGCCGTCCTGAACGGCGCGGACCCGCTGAGCCTGCTGGCCTGGATCTTCACGCCCATCTTCCAGGCCATCTTCATGCTCATGGCGCTGCTCTACAACATCTTCCGCGACATCGGCCTCGCCATCATCGTCCTGACCATCCTGCTGCGAGTCCTGCTGATCCCTGTCTTCCGAAAGCAGATCGTCTCGCAACGGCGTACGCAGATGCTCCAGCCGGAGTTGCGTGCCATCCAGGCCAAGTACAAGGGCAACCGGGCCAAGATCAGTGAAGAGCAGATGCGCCTCTACCGGGAGCGGGGCATCAATCCCGCTGCGGGCTGCCTGCCGGCGCTGCTCCAGTTGGTCCTGCTCATTCCCATGTACCAGGTGATCTCCCAGGGACTGGCTGCGCCGGATATCAGCTCCATGCTCCAGATCGCCGGCAACCCGGTCCTGAGCGTGACCTGTCAGGACCCCGGCAACACGACCATCCCCTGCGTCGATCCGACCATCCCCTGGCTGGACTGGCTCACGCCGGCCGCTGGAGGCCTGGACGCGCACGTCCCGGAGATCCTCTTCATGGTCATCCCGGGCATCTTCGGACTGAGCGTGCTGGCGCTCATCTCCGCTTTCCTGCAGCTCATCCAGACGCGCATGATGATCCCGGTCAACACGACCAACGACCCGCAGATCCGGATGCAGCAGCGCATCTTCCTGATCCTGCCGCTCTTCTCGCTGTTCTACGGCTGGATCCTGCCGGCGGGCCTCTTCCTCTACTGGATCACCACCACCCTCTTCTCCATCGTCCAGCAGTACCTCATCGCGGGTTGGGGTGGCCTCTTCCCGCTGTTCGGCTGGACACCCCGTTTCGCGGTTGACCATCAGCCGCGCTTCCCCGTTCCGTCCTATACGCCGCCCGTGGAGAACGGACCCGGTTCGGAGTCGCCAGCGACCCGCCGGAGCCCGACCGATCGAGCGGCTGGCACCATCAGGCCAGCTCGGTCCAAAGCACGGACCAGCCGGCGAGGGAGACGCCGATGAGCGAGTACCAGGAGTTCACGGGCAAGACGGTCGAGGAGGCCCTGCGCAGTGCGCGCGAGTCCTTCGGAGCGACCGGTCTGGATGATCTCGACTTCGAGATCCTGACGCCCGGCAGTCGCGGAGTGCTGGGCATGGGCGCCGAGCCCGCGCGCATCCTTGCCGCGCCACGAGCCGCGCTCGGTGGAGC
>JALZLU010000391.1 GCA_030858685.1 Chloroflexota bacterium
GTCATCAAGGATCACCCGGTCCTGCTCAACCGCGCCCCCACGCTGCACCGCCTGGGCATCCAGGCCTTCATGCCCGTGCTCGTCGAGGGTTCGGCCATCCAGATCCACCCGCTCGTGTGTTTCGCCTTCAACGCCGACTTCGACGGCGACCAGATGGCCGTCCATGTGCCGCTCAGCCGGGCCGCGCAGGACGAGGCGCGCCGGATGATGCTCTCCACCGCCAACCTGCTCTCGCCGTCTGACGGTGCGCCGGTCGTGGCCCCCACCCAGGACATGATCCTGGGTTGCTACTACCTGACCCTCGAGCGCGAGGATCTGGCCATCGACAAGCCGGTGCAGAGTTTCTCGGACGAGCGAGAAGCCCTTTTGGCCTACGACATCGGCCTCATCGACACGCGGCCGGGCGTGGACTCACTGCCCAACCATCGTGTCTCCAAGCTGGAACTCCACTCGCCCATCGAGCTGGTCGTCCGAACCTGGGACGCGGCAGCGGAGGGCATGGTCGACGAGACCGTGCGCACCACCGTCGGCCGGGTCATCTTCAATCAGGTCCTGCCCGACCGGCTGCGCTTCCTCAACCGGACCATGAATCGTGCCGCGCTGCGCGAACTGGTCAGTGACTGCTACCGGGTGCTCGGCTCGGACGAGACCGCACACCTGGTGGACGGCATCAAGACGGTCGGCTTCCACTACGCCACGCGCGGCGGCGTGACCATCGCCGTCGACGACATCACCGTGCCTCCGCAGAAGCGCCAGCTGCTGGCCGACGCGGACGGACTGGTGGAGAAGATCGACGGTCAGTTCCAGCGTGGTCTCATCACCGACGACGAGCGCTACGAGCGCGTCGTCCAGATCTGGAAGGACACCACCCAGCAGGTCAGCGACCGGATGATGGAGGGCCTCGACACGTACGGCGCCGTCAACCTCATGACCAACTCCGGCGCGCGCGGCAACAAGGGCAACATCGGTCAGCTGGGCGGCATGCGCGGCCTGATGGCCGATCCCACCGGCCGCATCATCGACGTGCCCGTGCGCTCCAATTTTCGCGAGGGCATGACTGTCCTCGAGTACTTCATCTCGACCCACGGCGCCCGCAAGGGACTGGCCGACACCGCCCTGCGCACCGCCGACTCGGGTTATCTGACCCGGCGCCTGGTGGACGTGGCACAGGACGTCATCACCCGTGACGACGACTGCGGCACGGAGGAAGGCACCTGGATCACCCGAGCCGAGACGGAGGAGTTCGCGGGCACCGAGCCCGAGGCCTTCCGGCGCCGACTGGTGGGTCGCTTCGCGGCCGGTCCGGTGGCAGCGCCGGGCGCCAAGAAGAAGGCCGCACCCATCGTCGAGCGCAACGTCGAGATCGACGAGGCATTGGCCCTCGCCATCGACGACGCCGGCGTGGCCGAGGTCCTGGTCCGTTCGCCGCTCACCTGCCAGTCGCGCTACGGCGTCTGCCGCTCCTGCTACGGACGCAACCTGGCCACCGGGCACCTCATCGGCATCGGTGAGGCCGTGGGCATCATCGCGGCACAGTCCATCGGGGAGCCTGGCACGCAGCTGACCATGCGCACGTTCCACACGGGCGGCGTGGCCGGCCTCGACATCACGGCCGGTCTGCCGCGCGTCGAGGAGCTGTTCGAGGCACGCATGCCCAAGGGCAAGGCCGAGATCAGCCACATCGACGGTGTGGTCGAGATCATCCAGGGCGAGAACGGCGCGCGCCGGGTCAAGGTGACCAGCCGCGAGTCGTTCGAGACGCCTTTGCGCGTCTCAGCGGGGCACGAGGTGCTGGTCGCGGAAGGCGACGTAGTGGAGGCCAACCAGGTCGTCGCCCGCCTCGAGGACGGCGATCTGGTCGACGAGGTCAGGGCACCCGACTCGGGGCTCATGATCCGCTCCGAGGACGGCCTGATGGTCCGCTCCGAGGACGTGGTCGAACGTGAGTACGCCATTCCGCACAACGCCAAGCTGCTGGTTGAGAACGGCCAGCTCATCCGGGCCGGTGATCCCATCACGGACGGGCCCATCAACCCGCAGGAATACCTCGAGACCCGCGGCCGGGATGCGGTCCAGCGCTACCTCGTCAAGGAGGTGCAGCGCGTGTATCGCAGCCAGGGCGTGACCATCAACGACAAGCACATCGAGATCATCGTGCGCCAGATGCTGCGCAAGGTGCGCATCGACCAGCCGGGCGACTCCGAGCAGCTGCCCTTCGAACTGGTCGACAAGTTCGAATTCGAGGAGATCAACAACAACGTCCTGGCGGAGGGCGGCGAACCGGCCACCGCCGAGACGGTGCTCCTCGGAGTCACCAAGGCGTCGCTCAATACCAGCAGCTTCCTTGCCGCGGCCTCCTTCCAGGAGACGACCCGGGTGCTGACCGAGGCCGCCATCAACGGCGCCAAGGACCGGCTCATCGGGCTCAAGGAGAACGTCATCATCGGCAAGCTCATCCCGGCCGGTTCGGGTGCGCCGGCCAACATCGCGGTCCGCC
>JALZLU010000290.1 GCA_030858685.1 Chloroflexota bacterium
ATCTCCAGCGTCGATACCTGGTTCTCGAAGGCCAGGCCTTCTAGGCGACGCCAACGCACGATGGGCGGCGGGACGCCGGCGCTGGCCGCCAGCAGCCGCGTGACGGCGGCCATACCCCGCGACGCGGCGACGCGCTGGAACATCCGCTCGCCGCGGCCCAGTGGGTTGCGAAAGGGGGAAGTGACCGATTGGTACACGGCGCTGGTGACGCCGCTACGGCGGCGGTAGTCGACGCGCGCGAGATAGCCGTGATGCACGTCCCCGGAGACCATCACGATGCTCGCCGGAGCCGTTCCGCGGCGGCCGCCGCCCACCTCCGCGAGCAGCTTCATGAGCCGCTCCAAGGAACTCCCGAAGGCGGCCCAATGCTCCATGTCCAGTGCGCGCCGCACCTTTTCCATGGCCCGCGCCGCCAGCCCGCCCCAGGCGCCATCGCCGACCCGTTCGCTCCACGTCTCAGCGTGATGCATGCCCTGCGCCATGAGCATGGGCAGCGATGAGGCGATGACCAGATGATCCATCTGGCCCTCGACGTTCTCCTCCAGCCAGTTCCATTCGGCCTCGTCGAGCATCTCCCGCTGGCCGTCGCGCAGCACCCGCGCGGCCCGTGAGTCGAGCACGATGAGGCGCGTGCCGCCCACGTCACGCCGGTACGCCCAGCGACTACCGGCACTTTCACGGTCGGCGTAGAAGCTGAAGCGTCGCAGCAGCGGACCGGCATCCTCGGCAGCGCGGACCGCCGCGAACAACTCATCGCCATCCAGCGCGTCGGGCGAGAGGTTGCCCAGGTGCTGATAGATCCAGTAGCTCATGAATGCCGCCACGATGCGCTCCTCCCACCACTCGGTGGCACGCATGTCGCGCAGCCAGGCCTCGGAGATGTTCCAGTCGTCGATGACGTCGTGGTCGTCGAACATCATGGAGGTCGAAACGCTCGACAGCAGCCAGCGCATGAGCGGTTCGGTCCACGATGCGCAATAGAGGTGCGCGTACTCCTCGAAGTCGCCCACGGACTCGCCCGGCGGCTGGTCGGCATCGCGCCGGGAACGGATGAAGTCGATCGTCGCCTGGGGCACGTCGTCGGCGTAGACCTGGTCACCCAGGAGCAGCAGCACGTGCGGCCAAAGTGGGTCGGGGTCGTCGATGAGGCGGCGCGCGAAGGCCGCCAGAGCGTCCAGCCCGCGACCGTGGGAGTCGATCAGGCGGTCGAGGCTGAAGGGCGAGACGTGGGGCACGCTGACGCGGCACGAGCCGAAGACGATGCGTGCAGTGGTCCCCACATCGAGTGTCCGGATGATCGACGGCGGGTAGCCGCTGTCCGGCACCGGCCAGCGCAGCTGTCCGTCGAGCCGTACCTCGTACTCGTAGCGACGGCCAGGCTCCAGGCCGCGGAGGATGACCAGCGCGTAGTGGTGACCCTCGACATGGAAGGTCCGCTCCGTCTGGCCGTGGATCCCCACGGCGCAGGGCATGTCGGTCTCGACCCAGACGGTGGCCTCCGTCTGCGAGACCCACCGCAGCAGGGGACCGACCAGGAGCTCAGCCATGGCCGGTCAGCCCTCGGGCGCTCCAGCGGCCAGACGCCGCGCGGCCGTCGTGAACAGCCCGCCCATCACGCGCGCGACGGTGGGGAAGGCATGCAGCGTGTCGGCCAGGACGTGGAGCGGCGTGTTGAGCTTGATGGCCAGCACCGCTTCGTGGATCGCCTCCGAGGCACCCGGCCCGCAGATGAAGACGCCAAGCAGCATGCCTGCCTTGCCATCCACGACGATCGAGACGTGCCCCACTGACTCGGTCACGAAGCCCTTGGCGCTGGTCGCGATGTCGGCCGTCTCCTCGAACGCCTCCGAGTAGCCCTGGGCCTGTGCCTCGTCCAGCCGCAGACCCACCGATGCGGTCTCCGGATCCGCGTAGGTCGCTCGGGGGATGGCCCGCAGGTCCGGCGTGACCTCATCGCCGAGTGCGATGCGCACGGCCATCTCTCCCTCGTAATGGGCCACGTGCGTGTGCATCTCGGGGCCTGCCGGGTCGCCCACCAGGTACACGTCCTGGGCGATGCGCAGCGCCGTGTCAGGTGTTGGCGGCTTGCCGTCCTCGATGGTCAGGCCGACCGTCTCCAGACCCAGGTCGGCCACCGGGAAAGCCCGCCCCACGGCGACCAGGATCTCGTGGGCCGACTCCGTGGAACCGTCCGACAGGTGGACCCGGTGAGCGCCGCCGGCCTCCGATGCGGCCTCCACCCGCTCCGCTCGAACGCCCGTGCGCACGGTCGCACCATCAGCCTCCAGCGAAGCGCGGATGCACTCCGATGAGCGGGGGTGATCACGGGAGAGGAGCCGCTCGTTGGAGTCGACGATGGTAGTCGGGACGCCGTAGCGAGCGTAGACCTGGGCCAGCTCCACGCCGGTCGGGCCGCCGCCCATGATGAGCAGGCTGCGTGGCAGATCGCGCGTGGAGGTCGCCTCCCGATTCGTCCAGATGGACACGTCCGACAGGCCATCGATGGACGGGATGCGGGTCGTGGAGCCCACGGCCACGATGATGTTGCCGGCCTCCAGGGTCCGCACCGGCCCGTCGGCGGGGTCGCTCGCTTGGGCCCCGGCGCCCTTCTCGCGGACCTCGACGCGGCCGGGCCCCGCCAGCCGCGCGCGACCACGGAGAGGTACCCCGCCCTTCTCGCGCACCGACTCCAGGTGCCTGCTGTCGTCCGGGTAGTCGCGCTCCTCGCGCACGATGTTGTAATCGCGGAAGTCGGAGGCCTTCTGCCAGGGGTAGTCACCGCCGGCTCGATGCACCGCGGCGGCGTGAAGCAGGGCCTTGGACGGGATGCAGGCCCAGAAGGCACACGAGCCGCCGAACAGGTCGTCATCCACGACCGCCACGCTCGCGCCGCGCTCCAGTGCCAAGGTCGCTGCGGCCTCGCCGGCCGCGCCCGCTCCGATGATCACGAAGTCGAATCGATCCGTCGCTACGTCCGTCATGGGCCGCACACCATACCTGACCACCTCTTCCAGTGTGGACAACCCGGCGCGAACCGAAAATGTGGGGTGTTCGGCCGCCGCCCGGGGGGGTACAGTTGCCCGCAGTGCGATGGGGACTCCCCAGGACCCGTCGCCCTGTGGACGTCCAGGCCTGCTTGCCATTCCGCAGGTACGGTCCGGGCATCCTGTCCATGGAGCCGGGGGAAGAGGCGAGGTCAGGAGCAGGTTGAACAAGCGAAGGCTATCGATGGCCGCCGGCATGTCGGTGTTGCTCGTAGCGACACTCATGCCCGGCACGGCCGCCGGACGCTCACCCGAGCGTTTCGGTCGAGTAGACACCGGCGGACTCACGCCGAACCTAGATGCGCTGGCGCGGAACCGCGACCCCAACGCGACGGTCAGCGTCATCGTCCAGCTCTCCGGCCAGCCCGTTGCGGTGGCCGCAGGTGTCGCCCTGGATGCAGGGCGCGAACTCACGGAAGCGGAGAAGGCGTCCCTGCGCCAGCCGCTCCTCAGCCGTCAGGCGAACCTCAAGACGCAGCTGCGCACGCTCGGGGCGCGCGTCGAGGGTTCCTACACGGACGTACTCAACGGCGTACGTCTCACGGTCAAGGCCAGTCAGCTCCAGCGGGTCGCGGCCCTTTCCGGCGTGATCAAAGTGGAGCCCACTCCCACCCACTACCGCGGCAACACCAACACCGTGGACTTCCTCCGTGCCGACAAGGCCTGGGGGCGAACGGGCAACACCGGTGAGGGCGTGAACGTCGCCATCATCGACAGCGGCATCAATTACTACCACGCGGACTTCGGCGGCACAGGCGATCCGGAGTACGCGGCGGACAACGGCCTGAGCCGGGCCGATGGCAACTTCCCGACGGACAAGGTCATCGCAGGGCACGACTTCGTGGGCGACGCCTATGACCCTAGTTCCCCCGTCCCACCCAGTCCGGACGATGACCCGCTGGACTGCAAGGATCCGGAGTCTCCCAACGTCCAGCACGGCACCCACGTGGCTGGCACAGCCGCCGGCTTCGGCGTCCGCAACAACGGCACCACCTACACCGGCTCGTATGACGAGAACACGCTCAGCGGTGTGAACTTCCGTATCGGCCCCGGCACGGCGCCTGAGGCTTCACTGATGGCCTACCGCGTCTTCGGCTGCGACAACGGCACCAACCTCGTGGTCGACGCCATCGAGCGCGCCACGCGTGATGGCGCGGATGTCATCAACATGTCGCTGGGTTCGAGCTTCGGCAATCCCAACTCGGCCGACTCCGTAGCCGTGAACAACGCCTCCATCGCCGGTGTGACGGTGGTCATGTCCGCTGGCAACAGCGGTCCCAGCGCGTACATCACCGGTTCGCCCGGTGTCGCCACGCGGGGTATCTCCGTGGCTGCCATGGACGCTGTCCCCACCTTCCCCTCCGTGGTCATCGACATGCCCACCGGGGATGACATCGTGGGCATCAACGCCAACGGCGAGACCGCTGACCTGCCGGTCACCGGCGAGCTCGTTGTGTTCGAGGACGTCCCGGGCACACCCGCTAATGAGAGCCTGGGCTGTGAGGTGTCCGACTTCGTCGCCAACGGCGTTCAGCCGGGCGACATCGCGGTGACGTTCCGTGGCGTCTGTGCGCGCGTCGCTCGCGCACAGAACGGTGACGCAGTCGGCGCCGCGGCCGTGATCATGATCAACAACACCACGGCCTTGCCGCCGTTCGAGGGACCGATCAACGGCGTGGATATCCCCTTCGTGGGCGTGTCGTCCGAGGAGACGGCTCGCTTCCAGACCGATGACGGCGGCACCGCCACCATCAGCGAAGGGCCCGAGCTTGCCAACGAGGGCTTCAAGCACCTTGCACAGTTCACGTCGGCCGGCCCGCGCCGCGTCGACTCCATGATCAAGCCCGACGTGGCCGCACCCGGCGTGGGTGTCTTCTCCGCGGACGGTGGCACCACGGAGGGCGGCAAGAGCCTCTCTGGAACGTCCATGGCTTCACCGGCGGTTGCCGGCGTGGCTGCCCTCGTGCTTCAAGCGAACCCCTCGTGGAACGCTCGCGAGGTCAAGGCCGCCCTCATCGGGACCGCATCACCTGGTCGCCTTGATCCGTACGACGTGCGCCAGGGCGGCTCCGGAGTGGTCAACCCCACGAAGGCCCTCGCGGCCAACGGGCTCGTCTTCACGCAACCCGGCGTGTCCTCTCTCGTCTACGGCACACCGCAGCTGCCAGAAGACGTGGCTGTGCCGTTGGCCTATCGCCAGAGCCGGGTATTCGTCCTGCAGAACAAGAGTTCCGCGGCGAGGACCTACCGGCTCACCAACAAGTTCAGCACCGATACGCTGGGCGCGTCCGTCTCCATCTCTCCCTCTACCGTGACCGTACCCGGCAACCGCCGTGCCAAGGTCACCGTGACCATCGAGTTCAGCCGGGAAGATGCCGCAGCGCTGCCGGATGTGGCTCCCGGGCACGGTCCGGACCTGGCCGTCGATGACTTCGGACAGCTCCACAGCCCGCTCACCCATGTCGCCGGCGCGATCCTCGCGAAGCCGACCAGCAGCGGCAACAACATCCGCGTGCCGTGGCTCGTCGCGCCTCGCGGTATCTCGCAGATCAATGACCAGCCCAAGTCCGCCTTCACGGAGACGAACGACGCCTTCACCAGCACCGTGCGGGTCAAGAACTACGGGGTTCACGCAGGCATCGCCGATGTCTACCAGTGGGGCATCCTTGACGATAACGACGGCCTGGATGGCATCGATATCCGCGCCGCGGGCGTGCAGTCCCTGCCCGCCGAGGTCTGCTCCGGGACGCCTGATGCAGAGGACGAGTGTCTCGTCTTCGCCATCAACACCTGGAACAAGTGGAACAATGCCTCGGAGAACGAGTTTGACGTGATCATCGACACGGATGGCGATGACCAGCCGGACTACTTCGTGGTCGGCCTCGACATCGGGCTCATCTTCGGTGTCTTCCAAGGTGTGTACGGTTCCTTCGTGTTCGACGAGAACTTCGCACTCGTTTCGGTGTACTTCGCCACCGCCCCCAACAACGGCGGCACCATGCTGCTGCCGACCCTGGCCAGCGACCTCGGCCTCGACAGCACGAACGATGAGCTCAGCTACATCGTCGAGTCCTTCGAGGTCTACGATGGTGCTGACGACCAGTTCCAGTTCGACCAGGCCACGACCAGCATCGATCCGACCAACGGCTCGGTCTGGGCGCACTACACGGCCTTCGACCCGGTCCTCTCGAACGGCAACTTCGTGCCGCTGGAGCCGAAGGTGGCTGCTGACATCGAGCTTCGCGTGAACAAGGACGGGTACGACCCGCGCCTCGGCCACAAGGGCTGGATGATCGTGACCCTGGAGGACGAGTCAGGCGGCGACCAGGACGGTCGCTTCCAGGCTGACCTCATCCCCGTGGGGAACGTGAACGACTGACCTGAACCGGACGGCGGCCCAGCCAGGGCCGCTCCCACCCGCAGCCAAGAACGAAGCCCCCGGCATCGGCCGGGGGCTTCGTCGTGTGTCCACAGTGGGTCCGCGTGGCGCCTGCCCCGCGGGTCAGGTCAAAGCGGTCAGGACGTGGGGCAGGCGGTCTCGTCGGGCAGGAGGGGGCGGAAGAGCAGCTCGTAGCGTTCTCCCTCGCTCTCCCAGAGGGTCAGCTGGTTGGCGCCCATGACCATGGGGAGAAGCGTCTGAAGATCATCGCCTGCGACCGTCACGCAGCGCGCGTTCTCGCCCATGGGATATGGCTCGCCGATCGTGGCCAGTGATCCGGAGAGCGGCCACAGGATCTCAGGCTGCGCCAGGTCAGGCTCCATCGGCGGCAGACCCGGCCGCGCAACGATGCGCAACTCATCGAACTCGTAGGGCAGCCCGTCGGCGATGAGGTCCGTGCCCAGCCAGGGGGGCAGGTAGGTCAGCGCACCCTGGAAGTCGAGCATGGCCTGTCGCGCCTGCCGCTCCGTGGCATCGAACTGCTCCTCGTGGCTCGCCTCCAGGCCCAGCCCATCGACGGTCACCACGTGTGTCTCGCCATCGACGACGACCGTGAACGACGTGGTATGGACATCCGCGACGCCCCGCATCGGGAAGTGGCGATCGCCGGCAGTCAAGCCATTGCGGGCCGCTTCATCCATGACTCGAGCGAGGCCAGCCGGGCTCAGCCGCGAAAGCATCAGCGGGGGAAGCGCCGCTCCCGGGTAGATGGCGATCTGGGCACCCTCGCTGATGACCCGGCCATCGGCGTAGATGGAGACCTGCGGGACTGTCAGCGCGTCCCGGTCGGGTCCGGCCAGGCCACCGCCCATGTCCACTCGCAGCACCAGGTCGCGGCTATCACCAAGGTCTGCAGATCCGTTGGGGGAAGGCGCGGCGGGGGATGCGCTGGGGGCGGCGGTGGGGGGCTCGGTCGGAGAGGAGGGCGCGGAGCTGGTCGGAGGCGGGGATCCCGGGGAGCTCGTCGAGGTCGATCCGGGTGGGCCGGAGGGCGAGGCCGAGGCTCCAGGAGACGGTCCGGCGGACGCACCACAGGCCGTCAGGGTGAAGGCGAGGACGAGGAGGGCTGGTCGGAGGTTCATGGGGCGCCAGACGGCCAACATCCGCCGTCGGTTCCCGCTTGCGCCGCGGACGGTTCCAGCTGAGGTCCGGGCGCCGGATCCCTTCTTCTGCGCCGCCCTGGCCGATATACTGCCGCGGATGTCGCTCCGCCCGAATGCGCCCAGGATGGTGACCGTCCTCATCGCGCTCGCGCTCCTGGCGGTGGGCGTGGCCGGCACCCTCATCGACCCCGATACGGTGCGCGACCTCATCACGGGCCTGAGCCTGCCGCGAGGCATCGAGAGGGACATCCTGGGGCTCATCGCCGAGCGCACCATCGCCTACGCCTGCCTCCTGGCATCACCGATGGTGCTGGTGCTCGGCTCGTTGCTGCCGGGGATCTGACGAGTGCGGATGCGCGGAGGACCCAGCCAACATGCCCCCAGGATGCTGACCGTCGCCGTGGCCCTGGTCTTCGTGGTCATCGGCGTTCTGGGCACGTTCCTGGCCGTGCTCCCGGCCGTCTTCGGGTTCAGCGGCGAGCTCATCGGCATCTGGTCGTACATCGCGGCCACGGTGATCCTGTTGCTGGGGATCTTCATCCGCGGACTCTGAACGGTCCCCTCAGTCGAGTAGGCCCGCTGCGACCAGCTCGGCCGGCTCCACCAGGTCGGGACCCTCGTTGCGCACGCTGTTGACCCTAGTGGACACGGGATATCGCGCCAGCAAACCGTCTTCCGCCGGGACGAGTAATCCCCGCAGGAACTCCGCTGACGACTCGGACGGGTCCATCCAGGCATCCCAGGAATCCGCGGCAAGCAGGACGGGCATGCGGTCGTGCAGGGTCGCCACCGTGGAGTTGGCGACCGTGGTGATCACCGCGCATGAGGCGACCCAGAGTCCGTTGGCCGGATCGCGCCAGAGGGACCAGAGCCCAGCCATAGCCATCGGCTGACCGTCGGCCAGGTGGATGAGCCACGGCTGTCGCGCGCGCCCGCGTCGCTCCCATTCATAGAAGCCGTCAGCGGGCACGATGCACCGCCGCCGCCGCAGCGCTACGCGGAAGGCAGGGCTGGTGGCGACCGTCTCTGCGCGCGCGTTGATCATGCGTCCGCCGGCCGACGGATCGACCGCCCACGGCGGGATCAGGCCCCAGCGATGGCGCTCCACCATGCGCCCGTCCTCGCGCTGCAACACCACCGTCAGTGGATCGGTGGGCGCGCAGTTGAAGCGCGGCAGGATCGCTTCGCCGTCACGCAGTTCCGCGTCGAAGATGCGCGCCACGTCCGAGGGTGAGGTCTGCTGGGTCATGCGGCCGCACATGACGGCCCTCAGTTGAAGGTGCGCGCGGGCGCTTGCTTGGCCGCGAAGAGTCGCTGATACCGTTCGCGCAGCGAAGAAACGTCGGACTGCAGGGCCAACCACTCGGTCCCGCCGACCTCCAGCTCATCAAGCCGTCGTTCGGCAGCACGCCACTGCGCCAACACCTCACCAAGGGTGTAGACCGTGGCCGGGCGCTCTACTTCACCGTCCGTTGGCTCGATCATGGCCAGATAACGACCGTCGACCTGCGGCATGATCATGAAGCGCACGCGTGCCTTGCTGCCGTCGCCACGCAGGATCGTGACTTCGCCACCCAGATCCGGCGAGCCTGAGTCCTCCCACGCTGCGCGAAAGGCCCGATCGGCTTCCGGGTCCCGCGGCTCGGGCGAGAACGAGCCCGGTGCCATCGACAGGAACTCGCGAAGCCCGACGCCAAGCAGCCTGAGGGCGGACGGACTCGCATCGGCGTAGGTGCCGTAAGCGTTGATGAGGATGTTCGCTTCGTCGGCCATGACGAACCTCTTCCCCCCTTGACCGGTCTACCGGCGATGTTGTGACGACAGCGCTCGGACGATGGATGGTACCCGGCCGGGCGACGCCTCGTCGGGTGACGCACACTCGAGCACGTGACCGTCGAACGACCCTCCGTGCCTGCACTTCCTCGCGCTGCTGTGCCACCACCGTCTCGCGCTGCAGTGCCTGCACTTCCTCGCGCCGCCATCCGCGACCAGTGGCTGCTGGACCCCGAGGTCACGTTCCTGAATCACGGTTCGTTCGGGGCCACTCCCCGTCCAGTGCTGGATGCGCAGGCCAGCTGGCGCGAGCGCATGGAGCGTGACCCCGTGCGCTTCCTGTCGGCGGATCTGGAACCGGCCCTGGACGCTGCCCGCATCGCGCTGGGTGCATTCGTGGGCGCCGATCCCGATGATCTGGCCTGGGTCCCAAATGCCACGATCGGCGTCAACACGGTGCTTGCCTCGCTGGCTCTCGAGTGGCGGGCGGGGGACGAGGTGCTCACCACGGACCATGAGTACAACGCGACGCTGAACGCGCAGCGCCAGGCGGCAGGGCAGGCTGGTGCCACGGTCGTGATGGCGCGCGTGCCGTTCCCGCTGCGCGGCCCTGAGGAGGTGGAGGCAGCGCTGCTGGCGGCCGTGACGCCACGGACGCGGCTGGCCGTCATCAGCCACGTGACCAGCGCCACGGCCGTGATCTTCCCCGTGGAGCGGATCGTGTCAGCGCTGGCGCAGCGCGGCGTGGATTCCCTGGTCGACGGCGCGCACGCCCCGGGAATGGTGCCGCTCGATCTGGAGCGGATGGGCGCCGCGTATTACACCGGGAACGGGCACAAGTGGCTGTGCGGCGCCAAGGGCAGTGCCTTCCTCCACGTGCGGCGCGACCGGCAGTCTGCTATCCGCCCCTTGGTCATCTCCCACGGATCCAACTCGCCGCGGCGGGATCGGTCCCCGTTCCGGCTCGCCTTCGACTGGACGGGCACCTCCGACCCGACGGCCTTCCTGGTGCTGCCTGAGGCGATCGCCTTCATGGCCGGGTTGCACCCGGAGGGCTGGCCCGGGGTCATGGCTTCCAACCAAGCGCTTTGCCGCACGGCCCGCGACGTGCTGTGTGAAGCACTCGCGCTGGAGCCGCCGGTGCCGGACGCGATGCTGGGCGCGATGGCTTCGCTGCCGCTTCCCCCGGCCGTTGATGGCGCGCCGGGCGACGCGACGTGTGCTGGCGGTATCGACGATGAGACGATGCCCGACGATCCTCTCCACGCCGAGCTCCTGGAGCGCCATCGCATCCAGGTGCCGGTGTTTCCGTGGCCTCCGACGCGCGGCGCGGCTCGGCCGCCGATGCGACTCGTGCGCATCTCCGCGCAGCGCTACAACAGCCTGGACGAATACCGGCGGCTGGCAACGGTCATTCGTGCGACGCTGCCAGCGGACTGAGCGGCTCGACCGTCATCCGTCCTGCGGTCCCGAAGTGAGGCAAGGACCTTGGAGGCGTCCCTGCTGAGCGTGGACGCGGATGCCGGGAGGGCGGTACGGAGGGTCATTCTCAGACCCGCCGAGCGAGTCGGCGCCCCTCG
>JALZLU010000430.1 GCA_030858685.1 Chloroflexota bacterium
GAGTGGGCGCCGCGCATCCGCGAGGCGGCCGGGCAGGCGAAGCAGACGCATGTGCTCATGAACAACTGCTACGCCAACTACGGCGCGACCAACGCACGCGAGATAGCCAAGCTGCTGGAGGACCTCACGCGGGGCTCAGCGGACCACTGAGCGCAGAACTGCCAACCGATTGCGGTTCACGGGTGGTTGGCTGAGCTCTCGGTCGTGTACTGGGTCCCGGGCACTGTTCCACCGGGCGCGAACGAGCCGATCCAGACGTCGTAGCGACCACTCGACGGAGTGTTGAAGTCGATCGTCGGGTTGAGCGTGCCGAACGAGTCGTCCACGCACACGTACGATCCACCGGGGTTATTGATGATCATCGTCGAGTCGCCACGGCTGCCGATGAAATAGAAGCGCAGCAGCGATAGCGACCCGCTCGTGTAGTTGACGCTGAAGATGGGCGCAGACGTGGCATAGCCGCTGCAGCCCGAGCCGAGATACGACACATCCGCCGGGGGTCGTGGGCGCCTGCGACCGCCTTGGCCGGCGGGTGCGGCTGGGAGCCGTGGACTCGACCGGCTTGGCCACGCTCGACGCACCGGGCTCAGACCCGGGGCTGGTCAGCGTGCCGGAGGCGGAGACTCCCGGGCCTGCGGGTCCCACCGTGACGCAGCCGCCCAGGACGAGGCTGCGGTCAGAGCAAAGGCGGTAAGTGACGAGCGCGATCGCATGGAAGCCTCCCTCAGATGCCCCCGGCGCCACTCTTGGGGCTCCCCGGGACGGTGTCAAACCCAAGACGCGCGGGCAACCTTGATCGGGTCACTCCCTGCGACGGAGTGAGCGACCCACACCACGGCGACCGAGGAACCGCGTCGAGCGGATGTTGGCACGAAGCGGTGCGCTGTCGACGGCCACGCCACGCACGGCCGGACCCGACTCCGTGCGCGCGATGAAGGCCACGGACGTGACGATCATCACGGCTCCCAGGATCATCGCCGCGTCCAGCTGCTCGTTGAGCACGACCGCACCCAGCGCTACCGCCACCACAGGATTGACGTAGGCATACGTGGCCACCTTGCCGATGGGCGCGTTCTGGAGCAGCCAGGTGTAGGCCGTGTAGGCAAGGAGGGAACCGAAGATCACAAGGTAGACGAGCGAAACGATGGAGGCTTCACTGAAGCGCCCGGCCACGACGCGCGGCCACTCCCCCAGTGCGAGCCCGGCCACAACGAGGAAGAGACCGCCGAACATGAGCTGATAGGCGGTGGACACCAGCGGGTCCTTGGGCAGGGAAAGGCGGCGGCTGAAGAAGGAGCCGGTCGCCCAGGAAGCCGAAGCGGCGATCAGCAGCATCATGCCGATGACGTCCGTGGTCCCGTCGATGCCGCGCGGGATGACCAGCACGCCCAGGCCCACGAAGCCGAGCACCACGCCGCCTACCCCAGCCACGCTGAGCGTCTCGCCGGCGAGCCGGCGCAGGACCAGCACGACCAGCGGCACCACGCCAACGATGAGGGCCGCCAGGCCGCTGGGCACCGTCTGCTGGCCCAAAGAGACGCCGCCGTTGCCCAGCAGCAGCAGCGCTGCACCTACGAAGGCGGTGCCGGCCAGCTGCGGCCGGCCGATGCGCAGCCGACCGGGTCCGCTGCGCAGCGCCAGGATGCCGCCCATGATCACGCCCGCCGTAAGGAAGCGCGAGCCGGCCGCAAAGAGCGGCGGCATGGAGTCGACCACGATGCCGATGGCCAGGTAGGTCGAGCCCCAGACGACGTAGACCACCAGGAGTGCCGCCCAGACCAGCCAGACAGGCGCGGTCGATCGAGGGGGCGCGGCTGGTGTGCTCATCGGCGGACCGTAGCGCCTTCGGCGTGCGCACGCCGCTGGGCCAGGTACGCCGCATGAGATACCGACGCACGCTCCGTACCCGACTCCGTAGGTCCCCGGATGTACCAGGCACCCATCGCCCGGCACACTGCACTGCAGTCGGGGCTGGCGCGGCTGTCCCCGACGACCAACTTCGAAAACCTCCTGTCTCATGCGCTGACCCTTCACGGCAGGGACGGCGAAGAGCGCGACGGAGCCGGATCAACGCTGGGGCGGAGGTCCGGCTCTCGTCATGTCCGGGGCGCAGGACGCTGCTCGTCTCGACAGGCGAACGGGAGGCTGAGGCCATCGGGATGGGTATCATCGGCCCATGGAGCGCGTTCTGAGGGAGCGGGATCGACTCCGACCTCGCCGCTTGGACCTGTACCTCACGGTCACCCTGGGCGTACTGGCCCTCGTGACCGGCCTGCTCCTGGTCGACCCTGACCTCAACATCATCATCCTTGACCGGACGCTTGACGTGACGGTCAATGCGCTGACGGCGCTGGCCACGGCCAGCCTGGCAGCCCTCTCCTTCGGTCGCTACCGGGAAAGCGGCCGGCTCTCGACGCTATTCCAGAGCGCGGCCATGTGCCTGCTCGCAGTGATCGTCACCGTGCAGGTCCTGGTGGTCCTGCTCAAGTACGACGGGCGGCTCGGCCTGACCCTGGGCATCCCGGAGCAGTTCCCGCTGTACCTGTTCGCCACCGGATGGCTCATGGCGGGCGTGCTGTTCCTCTTCGGTGGACTCGCCGCGCTGCGCGGGGTGGACGCCCGACCGGATGCTGCTCGACGGCTGATCATGCTGCCGCCCATCGGTCTGGGCGTGATGGGGCTCATCCTCTACCCCATCCGCGCCCAGCTGCCGCCGCTCATCGGCGACAGCGGCGTGCGCGCCCTGGTCGAGGACCCGGAGCTGGCCGTGCCGCTGCCGGGCGTCACGCCGCTGCTCCTGACGCTGATCGCGCTGAGCGGCATCTGCCTCGTGCTGGCTGCCGTGTGCTATCGCATCAGCGCCGTACGCGAGGGACACATCACGGATGGGGTGCTGGCCGTGGGCCTGCTCATCGCGGCCTTCGCGGCGATCCACTTCGCGGTCTTCCCGGGCATCTATTCGGGACTGGTCACCAGCAGCGACATCCTGCGCCTGGGTTTCGTGATGGCCCTGCTGGTGGGCATCGATGCCGAGGCTCGCTCCGACCTGCGTGCCCTGCGGCGAGCCTACGCGGCGCTCGATCGCCTGCGCGTTACGGAAGCCGAGCGTGCCGCGCTGGAGGAACGCGGCCGGCTGGCGCGCGAGATCCACGATGGACTGGCCCAGCACCTCTGGTTCGCCAAGCTCAAGCACGACCGGCTGACGCCGCTGGTGCCGGAGGAGGCACGCCCGCTCTCGTCGGAGGTCGGGCAGGCCCTGGATGCGGCCATCGTGGAGGCGCGACAGGCGCTGGTCACGATGCGCTCGGGGGCCGGCCCGGCCATGCCCCTGGCCGATCTCATCGGACAGGCCGTGGAGGACTTCGGTCAACGCTTCGGGCTGCGCGTCGAGTTCGTGGCCGATCCTTTGCCGGCGGCGATCCCGGCCCGTCAGCAGGCGGAGTTGCTGCGCGTGGTGCAGGAGGCGCTGACCAACGTGCGCAAGCACGCGGATGCGACCATGGTGCGGGTGCGGGCGGGCCTCGACGGTGATGCCCTGCTGGTGACCGTCACCGACAACGGGCGTGGCTTCCAGTTGGACGCCGCGCGCAACGAGGGCCTGGGCCTGTTGGGCATGGAGGAGCGCGCGCGACTGATGGGTGGCAACCTTGGCATAAGCTCCGAGCCGAGCGACGGGACTAGCGTCTCCGTGCGGCTGCCCCTCGAGGACCGCCTGCCGCCGGTCGCCTCAGCCATCCCGTGAACGCGCCCATGCACTCCAACCCGCCGCTCGAGCCGAACACGGGCCGTCCCCTGCGCGTGATGCTGGTAGACGACCACGCGCTGGTGCGCTCAGCCGTGCGG
>JALZLU010000004.1 GCA_030858685.1 Chloroflexota bacterium
TCCGGCTCGGTCAACTTCGACCGCTGGCTGGAGCAGAACCGCCACCGCCTTGGCGCCGATCTCGCGGTCATCAGCGACTCGGGCTTCTTCCAGGGCAATCGCCCGGCCATCACCATCGGCCTGCGTGGCCTGATGTATGCCCAGATCGATGTCACCGGGCCCAGCCAGGACCTCCACTCGGGCACCTACGGTGGCCTGGTGCAAAACCCGGCCAATGCCCTGGCGCGCATCCTGAGCGACCTGCGGGAGCCCGATGGCCGCGTCGCCGTGCCAGGCTTCTACGACGAGGTTCGCCAGCTATCGGAGCAGGAACGAGCCGAGTTCGCCCGCCTGGACTTCGACGACGTCGCACTCGCCTCGGACATCGGCGTGCCGGGACTCTTCGGCGAGCCGGGCTACGGCTCACTGGAGCGGCGTGGCGCGCGCCCCACCCTGGATGTCAACGGGCTGTGGGGCGGTTTCCAGGGCGAGGGCTCCAAGACCATCATCCCGGCCCACGCCCATGCCAAGGTCTCCTGCCGGCTGGTCCCAGACATGGCTCCGTCGCGCACCTTCGAGATCGTGCGCGACAGTGTGCTGGCCAATGCGCCCCCCGGCGTGCGCGTCGAGGTGAGTCTCATCAATGACGGGATGTGGAGCCTGACGGCGATCGATCATCCCGCCACGCGCGCGGCAGCGCAGGCTCTCGAGGCGGTCTTCGGCGAGCCGCCCGTCTACCTCCGGGAAGGCGGCTCCATCCCGGCGGCCGCGTCGTTCGGGTCGATGCTCGGGCTGCCTGTCGTCCTCCTCGGCTTCACGCCGCCTGACGACCATGCGCACTCGCCCAACGAGTTCATGCGATTGGACAACTACGAAGGCGGCATCAGGACCATCGCGCGTTATTGGGAGGCGCTCGGGACGGCTGGCTGACCGTGGGCGGTACGGATGGCTCCGGTGAGGTAGGAGGAACGGCGGCTCCCCAGGTCGGGTCAGCGCCGGTAGGCTCGGCAGAGCCGTCCCCCCTGTCCCTGAGGAGCCCCGTGAATATCAGCCGCTGGAACCGATCGAACGCGCAGCCCTCGGTCCCCGCCCCAGCCGAGGCGGCGTCTGCCGTCTCCGGGCAGGCGGGACCGGGCGCGAGACCCAGCTGGTCAGCCCACGCAGGGTTCGTCGCGCCGGCAACCCCGACATCTGATGAGTACCGGCCGCTCGCTATGACACCGTCCGATGGCCCGCGATTCTCGTTCGTCTCCGAGACCGAGGTCGAGCCGGCAGAGTCCGAGCCGCGTGTCTTCCAGCCTCTGGCACCGACGCATCCGATCCTGTCAGTCGCGGACGCCCTGCCGGTAGTCGCCGCGCCCGCCTGGCCTGACATCGCTGGCTGGCCCGCTCCGACGGTCGAGGAGCCGAATGAGGAGTCGATGCCCGAACCTGATCCGACGCCGGCGCACGCGGCCGCGACGGAAGCGCCACCGGCCGACACGCACCCTGAGGGCGCCAGTGGGTCGCCCAGCGGAGCCTCGACCGGAACCGCACATGTGTCTTCGGCCTGGCATGTCGAAACGGGCCTGGCCACGGTCCAGCCGCGCAGCGCGACGGAGGTGCTGCAGACGCTCGCCGCCAAGGTCAGCAGCGGCAACGTGGAGCAGTACGAGCCGGTGCCACTGGGCTTCACACCCCTGGACAAGACCATCGGCGGCGGCATGCGAGCCGGCGAGCTCTTGCTCATCGGCGGCGCCCAGGGCACGGGCAAGACCACGATGGCCATGCAGATGGCCCGGAACATCGTGCTGGGCGGCCAGGCCAGCGTCCTGTACGTCTGTTTCGAGCACGACGAGGAGTACCTGCTCAATCGCATCATCGCCATGGAGTCGGTGCTGGAGCACCTGCCGCAGAAGACCGGTGGCGTGAAGCTGGGCGACGTGCGCAAGGAGATCCTGGGCACGTGGCTGGCGCAGGGCGGCGAGCAGGCCGATCTCTCCGCCAACCCCCGGCTGCGCCCTGCGCTCGAGCGCATCTCACGCTATGGCCCGAACCTGTTCCTGCTGCGTGGCTCTCAGACGACCAGCACCATCGCCAATCTTCATCAGCTCGTGAAGCACCACAAGGAACTCTCGGGCGACCGCCGCCTGGTCGTCTTCGTGGACTACATGCAGAAGGTGCCGGTCATCCCGGAGCCGAACAGCGAGGTCGAGAAGGTCACCACCATCGTCAACGGGCTGAAGGACCTGGCGCTCTCGATGGACGTGCCCGTGGTCTCCATCGTGGCCGCCGACAAGGAAGGCCTCAAGGCATCGCGGCTGCGCAACCACCACCTGCGGGGCTCGTCGGCCATCAACTACGAGGCCGACATCATCCTGATCCTGAACGAGAAGTACAACATCGTGGCCAAGGTCAATATCGAGTTCAATCCCTATCAGGCGCAGCGCTTCCGCGATTGGGTGATCCTGTCGGTGGAGAAGAATCGCGGCGGCCAGACCTCGGTCGACCTGGAGTTCCAGAAGCACTTCGAGTACAGCTGCTTCGACGCCAGTGGCCGTTCCGTGCAGGAGAAGCTCATCGAGGAGCGCCTCTACAACGACTGAGCCCGGCCACCACGGTCGCCTGACGGAGCACTTTCGCGCCGGTAGACTCGGCACGATGCCCGCACCGACCCGGCCCGACGTCGTGTTCCTGGACGTTGGTGACACGCTGATGCGCGCCACCCCATCGTGGGCATCCGTCTACCTCTCGGCTCTCTCTCGGCACGGCATCACACCCTCTGCCCAGGAGCTTGGCGACGCGCTCAAGGAAGCCGTACAAGAGGCCCGGTGGAGTCCAGGGGAGGCCTTCGAGACATCAGCCGAGGCGTCGTATGCACGCATCGTGGCTATCGATCAGCGCGTCTTGGCCGGACTCGGCCACCCGGACCTGCCCGACGAGGTGTTTCGCTCCATCCATGCGGCATTTCGGGAGCGCACAGCCTGGCACGTCTACCCCGATGTCGAACCTTCGCTCGAGCGGCTCCGCGAAGAGGGCATCCGGCTGGCGGTCATCAGCAACTGGCTGTGGGAGGCTCCCGAGCTCTTCCATGAGGTGGGGCTCGCCGCACACTTCGAGCAGCTCATCGTCAGCGCTCGGCTCGGCTATGACAAGCCGCATCCTGAGATCTTTCGGCACGCGCTCCGACTGATGGACGTCGCGCCAGACCGAGCCATCCACGTCGGCGACTCGTACCCGGCTGATGTCCTTGGCGCGTGGGCCGCCGGCATCAGGCCGGTGCTCATCGATCGCAGCGTGAGCGATTTCGCCGGCGTCATCGCCGCCAGGCCGCCGGACGACGATGTGCCGGTCATCTCCGACCTCTACGGCCTGCTCGATCTCCTGGGCATCGTCGACCGGTCCGTTCCGGCGGCGGTCACGCCAGCCACGTGAGCTGGATCGGCGTGCCCGATGACGAACTGGTGCTTGGTGTGCCGCGCGCCCGCCTGCCTGGTGGCGGAGGGTGGCGGGGGATCCTGTACGGTGATGTCGAGGCCGTCCTCGCGCTCATCGGTGAGGAGGGCACGTACCGGCCGCGTGGGGAGGTGGAGGACGACCGTGACTGGAAGCAGGTCATCCCCTACGTCGTGTTGCGCGACCGCGGCAGCATCTTCCTGATGCGGCGCACGCGGGCCGGCTCAGACGCGCGTCTTCACGAGCGCTACTCGCTGGGCATCGGGGGCCACGTCAACCCAGGGGATGGCGGCCTGGCCGGAGGTCTGCGCCGCGAGTGGCAAGAAGAGCTCATGGCGGACTGGCTGCCCGAGTTCCGCCCGATCGGCTTGCTCAACGACGACAGCGACCCGGTCGGCGCCGTGCACCTGGGCGTGGTCTACAGCGTCGAGGCGGCCGGCCGCCCGGCGAGTGTGCGCGAGACGGACAAGCTGGAGGCTGAGTTCGTGGCGCCGCTCCAAGTGCTGCGCGTCTATGAACGGCTGGAGACCTGGAGCAGCCTGGTCTACGACTATCTCTTCGAGCGAGCCCGGGGCACCCGTGTTCAGGAGACGCCTTCGACGAGGTGAGACAATCAGCGCGGCACCGTCATGAAGCTACGTTCAGCCTCCAGGCTCATCGCGCCGCTCCAGGCAGCTTGCCTCTTCGTGGGCCTGGTACTGCTGCTGGCGGCACCGACCCGCGCGGCCACCCCGGGCTCCGTGGTCATCCTGCCCACCTCCGGCGTGGTCGACCAGGTCATGGCCGGATACCTCAACGACGGCATCGCTCGAGCGCATCGGGACGGCGCAGCAGCGGTGGTCGTTCGGCTGGACACGCCCGGCGGCTCGCTGGACTCCACGCGGGAGATCGTCAAGACGCTGCTCGAGGCGCCGCTGCCGGTAGTCGTCTGGGTGGCCCCATCGGGCAGCCGCGCGGCCAGCGCCGGCACCTTCATCACCCTCGCCGCGCACGTGGCGGCCATGGCACCGGGCACCAACATCGGTGCGGCAACACCAGTCGATGGCCAGGGCGCGGATATCGAAGGGGCGCTGGGCGACAAGGTCATGAACGACGCCATCGCCTCGATCACGGCCATCGCCGAATCGCGCGACCGGCCGGTGGACTGGGCGGTCTCCACTGTCCAGGACGCCGAGTCATACACCGTCGACCAGGCGCTCGAGGCCGGGGCCATCGATCTCAAGGTCGCCTCCATCGAGCAGCTACTGACGGACATCGACGGCATGACGGTGCAGGTGAACGGTCAGCCGGTGACGCTGGCCACGGACGGCGCGCCGACCGAAGATCTGCCCATGAACCCACTACAGGCCTTCCTGCACCTTTTGACCGACCCCAACATCGCCTTCATCCTCTTCACCATCGGCTTCTACGGCATCATCTTCGAGCTCCAGAACCCGAATTTCGTGACCGGCATCCTGGGTGCCATCGCGCTGATCCTGGCCTTCATCGGGTTCGGTAGCCTGCCGCTCAACGTGGGGGGACTGCTGCTCATCGGCCTGTCCGCGATCATGTTCGTGCTGGAGCTCACCGTCACCAGCCACGGTCTCCTGGCCATCGCCGGCATCGTCTGCTTCGCGCTGGGCGCAGCCGCGCTGTACACGGAACCAGGCACGCCCACGGCGCCCGACGTGCAAGTGGCGGTGCCCATCATCGTGGCCATGACGGCTCTCACGGCGGCCTTCATGAGTCTCGTCGTCTACTTCGCGCTGCGCACGCACAAGCTGGCGCCAGTGGCCATCGGTGGCATGTCCCAGGGACCCATCATCCCGGTCGGCACGCCGGCCGCAGTGCGCCGGCCACTGGCGCCCGAAGGTTCGGTCTACGCAGTGGGCGAGGAGTGGACCGCGCGCACGGTGGAGGGCACGGCCGTCGCGCGCGGCAGCCCGGTTCGCGTCGTGGGGCAGGACGGCCTGACGCTGTTGGTCGAGCCGGCGGACGCGAGCATCGCCAGTGTGTGACGATAGGCAGGAGTAGCAGGAGGTCTCGTGGATCCCGTCACCATCGCAGCCATCGCCCTTGTGGGGGTCGTCGTCCTCGTTCTCGTCTATCTCTCGGTGCGGGTCGTCAACGAGTACGACCGCCTGGTCGTTTTCCGCTTCGGGCGCACCAATCTGTCCCTGGTCAAGGGCCCGGGTCTCGTCTTCCTGATCCCGCTGGTGGATCGCCCCGTCCGCGTGGATCTGCGCGAGCAGTTCATCGAGGTCCCCAGCCAGACGACCATCACGCGCGACAACGCCCCCATCAATATCGACTTCCTTATCTACTGGCGGATCACCGACCCGCTCTCCAGCGTCGTCAAGGTGGCCTTCTTCGCGGGGGCTCTCCAGGGCATCGCAACGACCACGCTGCGCGCCGTCATCGGCGACATCCTGCTCGACGACGTGCTCTCCAAGCGCGACCAGATCAACGAGGTGTTGCGCACCAAGCTGGACGAGCAGACCGAGCGCTGGGGCGGCAAGATCACCACGGTCGAGATCCGCGAGATCATCCCGCCGCGCGATGTCCAGGAAGCCATGAACCGGATGCTCTCCGCGGAGCGCAACCGGCGCGCCGTCATCACCGAGTCGGAGGGCGCGCGGCAGGCCAACATCAACGTCGCGGAGGGTGAGAAGCAATCGGCCATCCTGCGCGCCGAAGGTCGTCGCCAGGCCTCCATCCTCGAAGCGGAGGGCTTCAGCCAGGCGCTTGAGCGCATCTTCCAGGCTGCCCGCACCGTTGACGAGCGGACCATGACGCTGCAGTACCTGGAGGCGCTCAAGGCGCTGGGTGCCTCGCCCTCGACCAAGTTCATCCTGCCGTTGGAGCTGACCGACCTGGCCCGGCGGGTGGGCGACTACGTGGACCGGGGCTTCAGCGCTGCCAGCAGCGTGCCCAGCGGCCCGGCGCACGAGCGCACCCCCGACTCTCCGTCCATGGGCAGCATGGGTGGCCAGCGGACGGGAGATACGCCGCCGGCATAGCCCCGGCTTCGGTCGGCGTTGAACGACCACGGCCCGGCCGGAAGTCGCCGCCGTATCGACCCTGGTGACGCCGCGGGCCCAAGTCAGGGCGCGCCGCGGCGGCGCATCCAGCGTGGTAACCAAGGTCACGTAAAGGCTGGCAGTAACCGCTGCTGAGAGCCTGCGGCCGGGGCCGGCTGCGCGCCCGGTGCAGGCTGCCCGTCGATGGTGCGCACGAACTCTCGCAGGGAGCGCCCGATGACCGAATCGGCACGGCTCTGCATGAACGGCTCGCCGCTGTTCAGGGCGCTGATGGCCACTCGGTAGTCGTTGACGACCTGGTACTCCACGCGACGGCGCAGGACGCCCTCCACGGACTTGACGCTGATGCCCGTGAAGGCATTGCTCGGTTCATGAAGAGCTGGACGCGCGCGTCCGGGACGCCGATCTGGGCCATCGTCTCCAGGACGAGGCGCACGTTCTTGATGCACGAGAGGTCGGCGGTCATGACCACGAAGAGGATGTCCGCGGCGGTCACCACGTCCAGGCTGTGGTCGTCCAGTCGCTTGTCCAGATCGACGATGACGTAGTCGTGCATGGTGCGCAGCGTCTCGATGATGCGGGCCATGTCGTGACGCTCCGCGGAGACGTGCTCTGCCGCCTCTGGCGTGGCCGGCGCCAGAAGGACGTCGATGCCCGACTCGTGGTGCACCACGAGGCTGCGCATGATCTCCGAGTCGATGCCTGAAGAGGTCACCACGTCCACGATGGAGCGCTTGTCCGGCCCTAGGTCCAGGAAGACGCGGTGATCGCCGAACTGGAGGTTGGCGTCGACCAGGATGACCTTGCGGCGGGCTACCCGGTGGAGCCCGATGGCGGTGTTGATGGCCACCGTGGTGGTGCCCACGCCTCCCTTGGCCCCGTAGTAGGCGTGCACCTGACCGCGCCTGGGACCCTGCGGTACACGGTCGCGCGGGCCGAAGCGGACGAGCAGGCTGCGCACGCGAGCGGACAGCTCCAGCGGGTGCAGCGGCGTGGTGAGGTAGTCGTCTGCACCGGCGCGCAGGCCGCGCACCTTGGCTGCCACGTCCGTGTCACGGCCCAGCATGACGATGGGCACGTGCGCCGTATCGCCCTCCGAGCCGCGGATGTGCGCCACGACCGCGTAGCCGTCCATACCAGGCGCCGCGGCGTCCACGATGAGCAGGTCAGGACGATCCACGCTCCAGCGCCGGAGGCCATCGGGCCCGGACGTGGAGAGCGACATCTCATGGCCCGCGCCATGGATGGCTTGGCTCAGCAGGCGTTGCAGGGCAGGATCGTCAGCGACGACCAGGATCCGGGCTGGCATCGTTCTTCTCGGCGTTCGGTTGGAGGGCTGTCACCAGCGATGTTATCCCGCCCTCGGCACCACCCCTGGGGACCCGGAAGTACCGGTCGGCGCCGCCCGTCCGACCCATGCTGGCAAGCTCGAGGCGGTCGGCCGTTCCGACGATAAGTGTCGGTGGATGGCGCAGCGAGACCGGGTGAAGGCACGACCTCTAGCCTCGCTGGATGCTCGCGACGCTCGTCACCGCCGTCATCAGTGGCCTCCGCGGCGAACTCGTTCGCGTCGAGGTCGATGTCGCACCGGGGCTGCCCGTCTGCCACATCGTGGGCTTGCCCGACGCCGCCCTGTCCGAAGCACGAGAACGCGTGCGCGGCGCGATCCGGAACAGCGGCTTCGAGTACCCCCTCTCTCGTATCACCATCAACCTCGCCCCGGCCGACCAGCGTAAGCGCGGTGCCGCCTATGATCTGGCCATCGCCGTCGGCGTCCTGGTCGCTTCGGGCCAGATCCGCGCGTCGGGCGGCGCGTGGGCCATGCTGGGCGAGCTGTCGCTGAGTGGAGCCGTGCGACCGGTGCCAGGCATCCTGCCCATGGTGGCGACCCTGGCGCGGGCGGGGTACGGGCGCGTGGCCGTCCCGGCTGCGAACATCGAAGAGGCTCGCCTGGTGACCGGCGTGGAGGCCATCGGTGTGGAGGGCCTGGACGACGCGGCTCGGCTGGTGGCAGGCCCGCGTGGCCGGCGGGCGGCTCAGGCCGAGCGCAGGCCGGACCTGGCCGTGAGCGGATCCGGTACGACGCAGCGGTCCATCGCGTCCACCACGGCGGACGGAGTGGCCAGGGTCGCGCCAGATATGGGGGTGTCCGGGGACCAGGTGGACCTGGCCGACATCCGAGGCCAGGCCCATGCCCGCTGGGCGCTGGAGATCGCCCTGGCGGGTTCGCACAACTTGCTGCTTGTCGGGCCACCCGGGGCTGGCAAGACGCTGCTGGCGCGGGCCATCCCCGGGCTGCTGCCCCCGCTCGATGACGACGAGGCGCTGGAGGTGACCGTCATCGAGAGCGTGTCAGGGCGGCTGATGCGCTCCGGCTTGCGGCGCGATCGTCCGTTCCGGGCACCGCACCACACCGCTTCGTACGCGGCGCTGGTGGGCGGTGGCCCGCACCTGGCTCCAGGCGAGGTTACTCGGGCGCATCGCGGCGTCCTCTTCCTTGACGAGCTGGCGGAGTTCGATCGGAACGTGCTCGACGCCTTGCGTCAGCCCCTCGAGGATGGGACCGTCGAATTGGCGCGCGCTCGTGGATCGATCCGGTATCCGGCGCGACTCCAGCTCGTAGCGGCCATGAACCCTTGTCGATGCGGCTGGCACGGCGACGTCCAGCGCGCCTGCCGCTGTGGCGACATCGAAGCCGACCGCTACGTCAGGCGGGTCAGTGGCCCGCTGCTCGATCGCCTGGACCTGCGGGTCGAGATGCCACGTGTGGCGCCCGCAGAGCTGGTCGGCGCCGCGACCGGCGAGGCGAGCGAGGTGGTCGCTGGACGAGTCGCTGAGGCGCGTGCTCGCGCCCTCCGACGTCGCGGCGGCCGCCCCAACGCGCACCTCACGGGCGCGGCCGCGGTCACTGCCTGTGGACTCGATCGCTCACAGGAGAGGCTGATGCGTGAGCTTGCCACCGCCGCGCACATGACCGCGCGTGGCGTCCACCGCGTCCTGCGCGTGTCCCGCTCGATCGCGGACCTGGCCGGCCGCGATGGCGTCACGGACGAGGATCTATTGGCCGCAGCAGGTCTTCGCGACCCGGCGGCGCTGCCTTCACTGGCGGCTTGACGTCACGTGGTCACCCCTGTCGGCGAACGCGACGCCTGGCTGGCTCTCGCCTCGGTGTCGGGAGTCGGCGAGACCATCTTCTGGGGTCTTGTGGCAGCCCATGGGGGAGCTGCCGAAGCTCTCCGTGCGGTGGCCTCCGGCTGGAAGCCGCGCGACGACGAACTGCGCATCACTCGACCGACCCGGGCTGCATTGGTGGCTGCATTCCGGGACCCTGGCACGGTGGCGCGTCGGGTGGACGCCCTCGGCTTGTGGACGACGACGCCGCTGGACTCCGGCTTCCCAGCACGGCTGCGCGATATCGATCCGCCGCCGGCGGCGCTCTTCGGCTGGGGAGACCGTACCTGCCTCGCGGCGCAGCGGACCGTGGCCGTGGTGGGTACGCGCCGTCCCACGCTCCACGGCAGGACGCTGGCCGCGCGCATCGCGGCGCGACTGGCCGAGGCTGGTGCGGTGGTCGTGTCAGGGTTGGCCATCGGCATCGATGGCGCCGCCCACGCGGCCACGGTCGCTGCCGGCGGCCGAACCGTGGCCGTCATCGGCGGCGGGCATGCGCATCCCGGCCCACGCGCCCACCGCGCGCTTCTGCACGCCATCCTGGACAGCGGCGGAGCGGTCGTATCGGAGCTGGCCCCCGACACATTGCCCACCCGGGGCACGTTCCCGCGACGGAATCGCATCATCAGCGCACTGGGCGACGCGACCATCGTGGTCGAGGCACCCGCCCGGAGCGGCGCCATCATCACCGCCCGACACG
Source organism: Chloroflexota bacterium (assembly GCA_030858685.1). GTDB lineage: Bacteria > Chloroflexota > Limnocylindria > Limnocylindrales > CSP1-4 > Palsa-1032. Next base: position 10,306 of record JALZLU010000004.1, read on the forward strand.
CCCTGGAGCAGGGGCGGACGGTGCTGGCGGCACCTGGTCGTCCGGGCGACCGTTCCGTGGCGGGCTGTCTGTCCCTGCTCCGCGACACGCCGGCACGTCCCCTGACGGGCCTTGACGAGATGGTCGTGGATCTTGGCTATGACACCTCTGCAGCCGCGCCAGAAGCCGGGGGCCGCTTGTCGCTGGCGACTGCGCTGGCACTCCTGGGACCTGCCGAACGGGCTGTGGCAGAGCGTCTGGCACAAGGTCCCGCGAACGCTGATGCGCTGGTTGGTGAGACCGGCCTCGGGCCGTCGATCGTCTCCGGAGCCATTACCCTCCTGCTGCTGCGCGGCTGGATCGCGGCCGTGGGTCCCGCCTATCTGCCCGCTGGGCCGCTGCTCGCCACGGACCTGCGGTAGTGGCGCACCGGGACCACTGGATGGCTAGGCGCGCGCTGTCGCCTGCCCTACGGTCGGGTCGTGATAAGAGACGTCGTCATCCACATGCAGAACGAGCAGCCGCTCAAGGCGGACGTGGAGCAGATGCCCACGGCCGCCGATTCATGCCTGATGTGCACCAACCTGCGCTACATGAATGGGAAGAAGCCCGGCTGGTCAGACCACATCGACTCGTGGTTCATGATCCCCATGACCGTCATCCGGTTCGTGGAGGTGCCGCAGACCTCGATCTCTGGCGTCGAGGGCATCATCCCGCTGGGCGCCGCGACCTTCGTCCGTGACGAGCCCCACGTGTTCGAGGACGTGGAGCCCGACGAGGACCTCATGCGTCGGATCCGCGAGGCGTAGACCGGGTACTCAAGCCCTGACCAGGGTCGGGCGCGCCCGGGCGCACGCTCGCGGGAGGCGATGCGCGACCCGGCAGCGACCGTCGAGAACGAGTTGACCCGGTGCTAGACTCCCGCCGATGACGAAGAACCTCGTGATCGTCGAGTCGCCGGCCAAGGCGCGGACGATCGAGCGATACCTGGGTGGGGACTTCCAGGTGCTCGCTTCGTACGGCCACGTTCGAGATCTTCCCGAGAATCCGGGCAAGGGCCAGTTCGGCGTGGACGTCGACCATGATTTCGAGCCCGAGTACGTGATCTCCGAGGATTCCCGACGTCACGTCGAGAAGATCACCCGCGAGGCGCGCAAGGCGACATCGGTCTGGCTGGCCACCGACCTCGACCGTGAAGGTGAGGCCATCGCCTGGCATGTGGCCGAGGCGGCCGGCGTGCCTCCCGCCAAGCAGCTCCGCGTGACCTTCAGCGAGATCACCGAGCGCGCCATCCTGGATGCCTTCGAGCATCCGCGCTCGATCGACGCCAACCTGGTCGATGCGCAGCAGACGCGCCGCATCGTCGACCGGCTGGTGGGCTATACCCTCAGTCCGCTGCTCTCGCGCAAGGTGCGAGGCGGACTCTCTGCGGGTCGCGTGCAGTCGGTGGCGGTCCGATTGGTGGTCGAGCGCGAGCGCGAGATCAGCGCGTTCCAGGCGCGGGAGTACTGGACGCTGGAAGCGCTGCTGGGCACGGCCACCGGTGCCACCTTCAGCGCCGACCTGGCCAGGATCGACGGCAAGGCCGCGGAAGTCGCGGACGAAGCGACCGCGACCCAGCATCTGGCGGCACTGCGCGGCCTGCACCCGGTGGTCGACAAGGTGTCCGTCCGGACGAGCAAGCGCGGACCTGCGGCTCCCTTCACGACGTCCACCCTCCAGCAGGAGGCCAGCCGCAAGCTGTCCTTCAGCCCCAAGCGCACGATGTCTGTCGCGCAGCGGCTGTACGAGGGCATCGAGCTCGATGGCGAACCGGTCGGACTCATCACTTACATGCGCACCGATTCGACGGCCATGGCCGTCGACGCACTGGGCGAGGCACGCTCGGTCATCGGGGAGCGGTACGGTGCCGACTACACGATGCCTAAGGGCCGCGTCTTCAAGACCAAGTCGAAGCGCGCCCAGGAGGCCCACGAAGCCATCCGGCCGACCAGCTTCGGGCGCGATCCGGATTCACTCGAGGGCCACCTCAAGCCCGATGAGCTGCGACTCTACCGGCTGATCTGGCAGCGGGCGCTGGCCTCGCAGATGGCCGAGAAGCGCCTGGAGACGACGGCCGCCGAGCTAACCGCCGGTCGATACGGCCTGCGGGCCAGCGCCACGCGAACACTCTTCGACGGGTTCTCGCGGGTCTACACCGAGGGCCGTGACGATGAGGCGGCCGAGGAAGAGGAGCGAGAGCGTCAGCTGCCGGCCCTGGCACAGGGTGACGTGACCGATGTCCGCGAGGTGACGCCGACCCAGCACTTCACGGAGCCGCCACCGCGCTTCAGCGAGGCGTCGCTCATCAAGGCGCTCGAGGAGCATGGCATCGGCCGCCCGTCCACCTACGCCGCGACCATCTCCACGATCATGGACCGTGGCTACGTCCGCGTCGAGGAGCGACGCCTGCGACCGGAGCAGATCGGCGAGATCGTGACGGATCTCCTGGTCGAACACTTCGGTGAGTTCGTGGACCTCGGGTTCACGGCGGAGATGGAGAAGCGCCTCGACGAGGTCGCGCGCGGCGAGCTCGCCTGGGTGCCCATGCTGCGCGAGTTCTACGGGCCGCTGCGCTCCCTCGTGGACGCTAAGCGCAAGGAGCTGAAGCGCAGCGACTTCACCACGGAACCCTCCGACGAGTCGTGCTCAGAGGGTCACCCGATGGTCAAGCGCATGGGTCGCAACGGCTGGTTCCTGGCCTGTTCGCTCTACCCCGAACACAAGGAGTCGAGGCCACTTCCCGGCGAGGAACCGGAGGTGCTCGAGGCGGAGGGCGTAGGCGAGACTTGCCCCACGTGCAACGAGGGCACGCTGGTGGCCAAGAGGGGCCGCTTCGGCGTCTTCGCGGGCTGCTCGCGCTATCCGGACTGCGACTACATCAAGAAGACCGGTCCCCCGCCACCAGAGCCCTTGCCCTTCGAGGTCGAGTGCCCCAAGTGCGCGCAAGGCCAGGTCACGGCTCGGCGAGCGCGACGCACGGGCAGCGTCTTCTATGGCTGCTCGCGTTACCCCAAGTGTGACTTCACCACCAGCCGCGAGCCGGTCGGGGCGTTCCACGACGCGGACGACGGCCCGGTGGCACGCAACGGGGAGAGCGGCCTATGCCTGCGCTGCGGTGCAGACGTGCCGCTGGCAGACCCCATCAGGGTGGGTCAGAAGCTGCCCGGCGGCCCGCCGGACCCGGC